>JADHTG010000120.1 GCA_016776505.1 Bacteroidota bacterium | reverse complement strand
TTCCAACCATAGAACTGAATTGTGTTTTCACTCTTTTATCTGGATTTACGAACTCAATTGCACTTTTCACCGCAATAGCTGCTTCAGCAAAACCGGTAGATATTAATTTTATTTTACCGTCATATATCACCACATCTCCAGCTGCAAAAAACCCTTGTATACTTGTTTCCATTCTCTGGTTTACTTTTATTCTTTTTTTCTCAATCTTTAGATTCCAATTTCCTATAGGACCTAAATTAGACACAAATCCAAACATGACCAAAATAACATCGCATGGAATATTTTTTATTTTGCCGGTAATACTCTTAATTGAAATAGACTGAACTGATTCATTCCCCGTTACTTCCAAAGGTGAAAAAGGGGTAAAAATATTCATCTGTCCACGATGATCCAAATAATGCATACGTCTGACTGTAGAAGCATGGGCACGAAATTCATCTCTGCGGTGTATTATTGAAACTGATTCAGCAATTGGTTGCAATTCTAAAGCCCAATCAACAGCCGAATCTCCTCCGCCTAAAATAACAACACGTTTCTCTTTGTAATCTTCTTTTTTACTTACAGCATACTGAATTCCCTGTTTGATGAATTCTGCACCTTTTACTTGAAGTTGGCGAGGAGTTATTGTACCAATACCCCCTGCAATAACGATGGAATTCGTGGGAAATTCACCTTGTTCAGTTTCTACTGTAAAATTAGGATTTCCTTTATGGCAACGGATTTTTTGCACTGTTTCCTCTAAATGAATTTCATGGTTAAAGTTTTTGATCTGACTTTTTAGATTTTGTATCAAAGTACTGGCTTTAATTTCCGGAATTCCGAAAACATCATAAATATATTTTTCTGGATAAAGGGCAGATACTTGCCCGCCTAACATTGGCATACTTTCAAATAACCGCGCAGAAACCTCATGCATTCCAGCTCTGAACATAGCCGCTAACCCCGTTGGGCCACCTCCAATTACTGTAATGTCTCTTACCTCGTCTTGTTGAGTACCCATCGATTTCAATCACCATTCAATTGTTAAACTCTACTAAATAGAAATTTATTTGAGCAAATGACATCCAACCGTTTTTGGTAACTATCAGGAAACAAGAACCACTCCAATATTGCCACATTGCTCAAAAGAGCATTTCCATCTTGAGGAGTAAAACAAAAACCTACAATAGTGTCTTCATTTATCACTTGTAAAGTTGGTAGTGATATTACTGTTTGATTCAGAATACGGCCATAATAACCATGATCTCTACCAAACGAAAAAACCTGATTTGCTAATGTCTTTTCTGTCAATGAAATCAATGGGTTTTCTTCCAGTTTTTGTAACACTGTATCTAATGTGGTTTTTTCCTGGAGAGTTAACTTGAAGCGCATTGTATGCATGTATTGGGTATTCAGTTTCATGGCGGATGAAAAAATATTCAATTCATACCCCATCGTTTCAAATAAGTGATGTGCATCTTCTGCGTGATGACTACCAAATCTCGGATTTTTATGCCCTTCCACTTGGGGAGATGAAATAAAATCGTAATCATTACGGACATCATTTGCTCTGCGAACACAAACAAAATCACCCTGTTTCAAAATATCATCTCCATCCTTTATCGCCAATGTATTAATCAAGACAGAAATATTGTGGGTATTACAGCTAACGACTTGAATATATTGCTCATTATTTTTCTCCAATGCGCTGTCGTTAATGCCATAAGCAAACATTTTCCCAAACCCAAACTCACTACCCTGGGCAACGAAACCAGATGTGTTGGATTCAAAATTTTTGTAAAGGATTTCCTTATTTTTTAAACCAACGCCGCTAGGAGTAGACTCCAAAACAACGGATGTACGATTCATAGCATCATCAGTATAAAACATCGGCTGTAAATCCATTGATTTAAAAGAATCAGCTTTTTCAGGATCCACAACAAGCTTTGCACCCCTTGACTGTAAATCCTGAATTCTTGGGATATCATCAGTTCGGGGTGTTCGTTTATGGAATAAAACTTCATCCAAACCCAACTCTTTAGAAAAATCTGTTAATAGACCAATGAGTGGCTCACCGATGGTTCCCATCCCATAAACTAAAACGCTTTTTACACCATTCATTTTAATTTCACTTAAAGTCGTTTCAGCTTTAACGGTTAGATTTTTTATTTCACTCTGATGTTTTTTCACCGCTATCAAAAACGATAAAATCGTCACGGACATAGCTGCGCAATATGTCTGATCTGGAAATAATACCTACCAATTCACCATCTCTAACAACCGGAACGCGTACAAATTTATTCTCCATCAATACTGAAATAACGGATTCTATATCATCATCTTCATTGACGCAAATTGCCGGCGAATGCATTACATCCTTAGTAATTGTTGTATATAACGCACTTCGATCAGTGTGGATTAATTTTAACAAGTCTATTTCACTCACAATACCGACGACATTCCCTTCA
Source organism: Bacteroidota bacterium (assembly GCA_016776505.1). Taxonomy (GTDB): domain Bacteria; phylum Bacteroidota; class Bacteroidia; order CAILMK01; family JAAYUY01; genus JABINZ01. The sequence continues at coordinate 3,659 of JADHTG010000120.1, read as the reverse complement.
TTATTTACAACTGGAAGGCCACTGAAAAAACCAGAAAGGATTTTTCTAGCCAAATCAATGCATGTGGCATTTTCGGTTGTAGCTGTAACGCGGGTTGTCATTATGTCTGCTGCTTTCATGGATAACTCCTTTTTTATTTATTCTCAAGTTAAAACCGCTCTTCCAATCGGGTGCGAAGTACTTTTTCTGTAACCAATAACTGGTAAACAATTAGCATTTGAGCGATGGCCAATGTTTCACTGTGATTTCGATCTGTTCCTTTTGTATAAATTCCTAGTTCTTTTGAAGGGAGGTATTCCAATTCAGGAATGTATTGAACTAAAATTTCCTTTATCCTTTTTACTTGTTCCGATTCCACATGATCTGATACATCCAGAAATTCCGTTAACCTGTCATGATATCGTCCTACATTCAATCGAATAGATGGTTTACTGTCTCCATTCGAATTATTTACCACTTCATTAAGATCAGGGTGAGCAAGGGTAGACCGCAAAAGTAATTTAACATTCAGTTGTGCATTGACCTTTTCTGATTCTTTTGGGTAGAATTGGACAATAATATCTGACCATTGTTTTTGAGCCCGAATGTACTTTTCACTCAATTCTTCCCGTTTCTTTAATATGGCAAGAACTTCATCTTTTTTATATCCTCGTTTTGTTGTATCACGATTTAGTTTCCAAGTCACTCGAAGATCTTCAGGCGGGTCAAGGTATACCTTTACATCAAAATGATCCCGCAAGTCATGAGAGTGAAATCCGAGGAGACCTTCTATGATTACAAAATCAGTTGGCTGGATATAAACAGGTGCATCAAATGTTCCTGTTGAATGATTATAAATGGGAGAAAGAATGGGGCATCCCTTTTTCAGTAAATTCAAATGCTGTTCCATGATATTGATATAATTACATGAAGGATGGAGGGCAGATATTTTTAATTCTTTCCTTTGTTCACGGTCAAAACGATGATAATTATCAGTACAAATAACGGTGACACGGTCTTTCCCAAGAATTTGTGCAATTCCCTTTGAAATGGTTGTTTTACCGGTTGCACTATCACCTACAACACCTAAAATAATTGGCCTCATGATCTTATTCTCCTAGATCCAATTCTTTTTTCCAACCCGGAAACAATTCATCCGCATCATGGGGGAAGGATTCAAAAGCACGGGCAAATTCCTTATTTTCTTTGGCAAAATCGATCGGATTGCTTTCACTTTTCCAACATTCATATGCCTGCTTTAACGAGAGAGCTCCAGCTGCAGGGCCATCTTTATGACCATAGGATCCACCGCCAGCCGTTAAAATTACATTCCCATGTCCCAGATTTTCAAAAAACCCAGGTAAACGTAACGCATTCATTCCACCTGAAATAATGGGAGTGGTTGGTTTCATTCCATTCCATTCCTGATGGAAAAAAGGCCCATCTGCTTGATCTCGTTCAATCATGTATGCAGTATTTTTATCTTCAGTTTCACCTTCCATCTTGCCATAACTCATTGTACCCACATGAATTCCTGAAGCTCCCATTAGCCTGGAAAGTTTCGCCAATACGAATGCTGTATAACCCCTATTGGATTGAGGTGACGTCACTGCACCATGCCCAGCGCGGTGATAATGCAAATATTGATTTGGAAACTGTCTTCTGGCTGTAGATACAGCAGTTGGACCGGCAACATATCCATCTACTAAAAATGCAACGTGAGATGCAAATTCACCAAATGCTTCTAAAATAAATTCACCTCGGGCGATCATTTCAAATGGGTCATCCGCAGTTATATTGGCTGAAAATAGTTTAGCTTCACCCGTATCATCCTGAGCACGCATCAAAGCATCTGCGACCAAGGGAATTACTTCTTTTAAGGGTGCAAAAACCTGATTGCCTTGAGGTTCATCATTTTTAATAAAATCACCACCCTGCCAAAATTCATACGCTGCTTTTGCAAATGGTTCAGGGCGTAGACCCAATTTCGGCTTAATGATTGTCCCTGCAATAAATCCACCGTTTTCTAAGGGCCTGCCCAGAATTTTCCATAAATCAGAAATACCCATTGTTGGGCCATCATATAGTTTTAAGAGTGTTGGAGGTATATAAAAATCAACCATTTTTCCGTATTCCACATCCCCCATTCCCTGATTATTACCTATGGTCAAAGTAAGAAATGAAGCAATCATCGTTTTTTGATCCGTAATGTTTCTATCAAACAATTCAATTGGATAAGCTATTTTCATCAATTCCTTATCTTCATCAATTTCATACACTAATGCATCCACGCCTCTCGTAAAATCGTCCGTCGTACTAATCCTTACATTCGTTCCTGTAGAAGATTCTGCAGCAAAATGCGCAGACGTTTCCAAATACCCATAACCATCCTTTGGTTTCATGATATATGCAGTTAATATATGATTTCCTCCTGAAATTAAATCACCTTCTTGTAAGTCTAGATTAGCGTATCTATTTGATTGATCCATAAGTTAATTATCCTTCTTGTCGTATATTAGGTATTCCATAAAGTAAATCTAATTTTTTAGCGATTTGTAATTTGTGCATTATTATAATAGGTTGTTTCACAATAATAATGCCAAGAAAATTATATTGTATTTTTACAATCTATAAATAACCTGTATCTCTCATATTATGTATAGTTACAAGATAATCAAGTCATAATATATAATAAGATTTAATAAAATCATATGGGACAATATTGACACTATTATAATGCTTTTCATAACAAATATAAGACAGAAAATAATGTGGGGCTGTGACGTCACACAATATGTGACATATATTTCACAATTTCTTTGGGGAAATATTATGTTTTTCTATTAAGCGATGAAATGTTCTTCGAGAAATTTTGGCTTTTTTTGCAGCAGCCCTGATATTTCCATTATTATTTTTTAGATAAAAAATAAGTAATCGGCGCTCATGATTATTAGAATATCGATTTCTATTATCAATAAGAGATTCACTTCTATTTGGCAGGTGTCTTTCTGATGTTACTTGAAGCGGTAATGAATTTGGAGTTAATTCGTCATCAACTGTAAGTATGACAGCTCTTTCAATAACATTTTTCAATTCCCTCAAATTACCCGGCCATGAATATGACTGCAATAATGAAAGAGCTTCTGGATCAATTTTCGAAACGTGTTTATTTACCTTTGCTCTTGCTTCTTCTAAAAAGAGGAAAGCAAATAATTCAATATCTTCTGTTCTACGGTTTAAAGGAGGTAACGTAATCGTAAACGTGTTAAATCTGTAAAAAAGATCTCCTCTGAAATCTCCTTCTTGTATGGCCTTCTCAATGTTCCTATTCGTTGCAGCAATGACCCTTACACCAATTATTTTAGATTTCGTAGCCCCAACCCTACGCACTTCTCCCGTTTGTAAAAATCGCAGTAATTTGGCTTGAACTTCCAATTCCATATCGCCGATTTCATCAAGGAATACCGTTCCACCATCCGCATCTTCTAGCAATCCTGGCTTATCAACCATTGCGCCTGTAAATGCACCTTTTTTATGACCAAAAAGTTCACTTTCTACAAGCGAACTCGTCAATGCGGTACAATTAATAATAACAAATGCTTTATGCGATAAATGACTTTTTCTGTGGATCTCTCGAGCAATAACTTCTTTTCCTGTCCCTGTTTCTCCCCGAATTAGAA
>JADHTG010000040.1 GCA_016776505.1 Bacteroidota bacterium | reverse complement strand
GTGGAAGTGCTGTCATTGTGGTAGGACATTATGCAAACTTTGAGGCTGATGACAGGATGATCTGTTATGAAGGGGGTGGAGACACGGTTATTTTTACGCATGAAGTACGTTATTTCTGGGTCAAGCAAATTCCATTTGATCCGGATTTGAACCCGAATGAATTCTGGATCGACCCGGCAAATACGACAGGAATTATAGGACCTCCAATAAATAATCCAAAATTTGGAACAAGAAGCGGAGCTCCTGTTTCTCCTTCTGTTCCTGAAAGAGTGGAATGGGATTTCGGAGATGGAACAGGATGGCATACCAATGCTTTATTAACGGATTCTATTTTCTGGGTATTCAATAAACCCGGTGATTATACCATTAGTATGAGGACAACAGACAGCAATGGATGTGTCCAGGTACTCGAGCGTAAAGGCTATGTCAAGGTAATGGGTGTAGTTGCTGATTTTGACACTATTAATTCTCCTGAAGTGTGTGCTCCTCAACCTGTTAAATTTACCGATGAGTCCATGGAGTTAAATAACTTCACTTATATATTTGATAAGAATGGACAAATCATTGACAGCACAAAAGTGGATAGTGTCATTTACTGGCAATGGTCATTCCATGATAACAGGGGTTCTAACTCCACTTCATTTTTAGCATCTCCCACACATACTTATATTACAAATGGCACCTATGATGTCACATTAATTGTTCGTATGCGGAATGGATGTGTCGATACCATAACTAAACCCAGTTACATCAACATTCTTGGACCACAACCCAATTTCTGGCTTTACAAAAATGGGCTGAAACTCTACGCAGATACAATTTGTGAAGGAGAATTCGTTGTTGTACTTGATTCCTCGGATGCAACCACCGACTGGCAGTTTGTCAAAGGTGATAATACCTTGTTCAGTGACACCAATCGTCCTGCAAATCATCAGTGGCCCATTCAATATACCAAAGCAGGTACTTACTATCTGTATCTGAATGCAACATCCAAAGTATTTTATCCAACACCTCCTCCGGGATATTGGGGAGATTGTACAGCAGACTATGGAAGGATAGATAATCCAAATGATACTTTCTTTACTGTTGTAGTAATGCCTGTACAACCGTCTCTGTTTGATGGAGATACTATATTGTGTGATGGTGATGTAGGATCATTTACAGACCAGTCTGCGGTGCAATATGATGACATTATCTGGAACTTCGGTGATGGTACAGGATATTTCCCCAGTAAACAGGGGCAGACGGTTACTCATCCATTTACGTCGGGACCTGGTTTTGACACCACCTATTTTGTCGAAATCAATGCTAAAATTCATCCTGATAGCCTGTCATGTCCTGATAAGATCAAGACCATGCCGGTTCGGGTCATGAAAACCGATGCTGAGCCTGAGCTTAAGGAAGATAAGATGCCGATTTTCACTTTTGATAATCTGTCAAAAGGAGCCACACATTACAAATGGACAGTTACAGGAACTTCTGAGGACGGACATGTATTCGATGAAGAATACGAGACCCAATCACAGGATCTTTATGTGTTCGACTTTGAGAACTACAAGGGCGAGTATACTGTTTGCTTGTGGGCATGGATAGACATCCCGGGTTTGAACGGATGTATGGATACCCAGTGTATTATTGTGAATAATACATTTGAAGTAGCCATTGAGTTTCCGAATATTATGACACCTAATGGAGATGGTAATAATGATGTGTTGAATTTCAAAGATCCAACAACTCAATATGATGCTCCTCATGGTGTAGAATACTGGGATCTTAAAGTATTCAACAGGTGGGGTGAAAAAGTATTTGAAACAGAAGATTCAGGAAATCACTGGAATGGTCTGAAAAATAATGTAGACAACCCATGTCCTGATGGAACCTACTACTGGACTTTGAACTACCAACTAAGAGGTGAAGAGTTCAAGAGCCGTTCAGGTACTGTGACTGTTGTAAGATAATATCACGTTCAACTAATTTTTACAGGCTGATCCTAATAAAGGGTCAGCCTTTTTTTTGAAAAAAATTCTATTATTGTATTACATTTGAAATGCTAAATTCTTGTTTTCGTGTATTTAATAATTGGAAAGCTTATTATTTTGTAATATACATCTTAATACTTTTTGATTACTCCTGCATTAGTTTTTGACTCTCAATTATACCACCAAGAATCTCAAAGTTTGTTTAAGATTAATCCATGTCGTTTTTTAAGGAAAAGGACTTCGACTCCCCGCCTGCGCGGGCAGGCGCTCAGTCCAACAGTCACCCTGAGCGCCTGCCCGCGCAGGCGGGGAGTCGAAGGGTTGTTGGACAGATACTAAGGAAATAAACTCACTAAAAAACGACATTTTATTATTAATATAGAAAATCAATGAATCGATAAAATTTGTAATATCTCGCGTTAATTTAGTAAATTGAGATTTCTTAAAACTCTTCTCAAAAATGAATTACATCAGGAATGCCTGGGAAAAAGTGCCTGTCATGCGGGTGTTTATCCCTTTTCTAGTTGGAATCCTTTTGGCTTTTAAATATCCATATATTCCTGTATCACTTGGAATTTCTTGTGCGATTTGCACTTTGCTGTTAAGCTGGATAATTAATAAAATCAAAACCACATACAGTTATAGATTACGCTATTTTCAAGGAGTATTTATTTGTATATCAGTTATTTCGGCATCTTACCTCCTCACGATTTCAAATAAGCAGATCTTATTCAAAAATCATTTTTCAAAAATAGCCGGGGAAAATTCGATTTTAGTTCTCAAAGTGAAAGAAACAGCTGAAGAAAAAGAAAAAACATTCAAAATGGTTTGTAAAGTGATAGCTGTTGAAGATTCAGGAGATATCAATCCGAGCATGGGAAAGCTATTAACCTATATCAGGAAGGACTCAACAGCAGAAAGAATAAAATTCGGGGATATATTAGTCTGCCAGAATAAAAGCACTTTAGTTGATGAACCAAAAAATCCGGGTCAGTTTAACTTTAAGCACTACCTTTCTAATAAACAGATCTATCAGCAGGCTTTTTTAGACAGTTCGAATTGGAATTATACGGGCGATAATAAAGGATTTAAAGTCCTTTCATTCATTTATGATTTAAGGGTTCAAATAGTACAATTATTGGAAACTAATATAAAAGGCAAAGATGGAAGTTCAATCGCGACGGCATTGCTGGTTGGTTATAAAGCAGAGTTGAGCGATGAGTTGAAAAAATCCTTTGCAAGCACCGGGGCCATGCATGTACTGGCCGTATCAGGACTCCACGTGGGTATTATTTTTATTGTCTTTAATTTCCTTTTTAAGGGATTGCTAAAAAAGAGGAGGTGGAAATGGTTGTATTTGGTCCTGAACCTGGTTTTGCTTTGGACCTATGCTGTCATAACCGGTTTGTCTCCTTCTGTTCTGAGAGCCTGTTCTATGTTTTCATTTGTGATCATTGGAAAACATTGGAGACGGCTTCCTAATATCTACAGTTCTTTAATCACCTCTGCGTTGTTCATATTGATCATCAATCCTTATTTAGTTACGCAGGTGGGTTTCCAGCTATCCTATGCTGCTGTATTTGGAATTGTTTTTTTTCAACCCCGCTTTTATTCTATAATTAGTATGAAGAAATTATGGTTAACTGATAAAATATGGGTGCTTATAACGGTTTCCCTGGCAGCCCAATTGACTACATTTCCCTTAGCCATACATTACTTTTCAATGTTTCCGGTCTATTTCATGCTATCCAATCTCTTAGTAATTCCAGCAGCGAGCATTATCATCTACCTGGGGTTTGCCTATTTACTATTTGAAGCATTTGGCCTTAGCTTTATTAGTAAGTATTTGGTAGTTGCCCTGGATTATATCATTGGCTTGCTGAATAAGGGAATCATACTCATAAGGGATTTACCAAATGGTTTGATTGAGGAAATTCAGTTAAGCTCAGAAATGATGATCCTAATATATTTCATCATTTTCAGCTTAGCACTGTTTATCATCAACAAACAAAAAATATATTTTTATATCAGTTTAGCATCCATCTTATTGCTGGTAAGTTTTTTCACTTTTTGGAATATAAGCAATAGAACAAACCAGAGAGTGGTGATCTACTCCATCCCAAACAGTACTTTGATTGGATTTTTTGATGGAAAATCCGTTGCCTTCCTGGGGGATTCAGCCATTTTGAATAATTATGAACTGAGAAGATACAATACTTTCAGAGACTTATGGCGGCATGGATGCAAGACAGAAAATGTGGTCGATATTCCAATAGGAAGTTCCTATAATTCTCATCATTTATTTATTGACAGGTATTTTATTCAATTCATGAATGAAAAAATGATTTTATACAATGGGGCAAAGAAATATGAAAGCCCTGAAAAAGTGGATTGCAATAAACTTCTCATCTATGGAGATCGGTATATTGATTTTGAATTATTGAGCAGTGCATTCTCTGCCGAAAATATCATATTGGATCAGTCCCTTAATTATCGCAAGATCCGAGCCCTGGTCAGCCAGTGCGAAAAAAGAAAATGGAAGTATATTGACCTGAAAAATTCAGGCGCTTTGGTCATTGAATAAGACAATTACCGACTATTTTAGGAGGAATGGAATAGTTTAATTGAAATTGTGGAAATTTGCACATGTAAAGACGACAAATTATGTACAGAACACATACATGCGGAGAATTATCTCCAGATCAGATAAAGCAGGAAATCAAACTGAGCGGCTGGGTACAGAAATCCCGTGATTTGGGTGGGATGACATTTATAGATTTAAGAGATCGTTTTGGAATTACTCAGCTTGTTTTCAATATGGAAGTAAATGCTGTATTGTGTGAAGACGCCAGGAAACTTAACCGGGAAGATGTAATCAGTATTGAAGGAGAAGTGGCTGAAAGAAGCAACAAAAACCCCAGGATCCCAACAGGTGAAATAGAAATAATCGTGAAATCTATTCAGCTTTTAAGCAAGTCAAAATTGCCACCCTTTACCATTGAAGATCAAACAGATGGCGGAGATGACTTGAGGATGAAATATCGATACCTGGATATTCGGAGGAATCCTGTAAAAAATAATTTGTTGTTGAGGCATAAAATGTCTGCAGCAAGCCGGGAATATTTAAATTCACAGGGATTTGTGGAAATAGAGACCCCCTGTTTAATTAAATCCACACCTGAAGGAGCAAGAGACTTCGTGGTGCCTTCACGTATGCATCCGGGAGAATTTTATGCACTGCCACAATCACCTCAAACTTTCAAGCAGTTGTTGATGATTGCCGGGATGGACAAATATTACCAGCTGGTAAGATGTTTCAGGGACGAAGACCTGCGAGCCGACAGGCAACCTGAATTTACACAAATTGATTGTGAAATGTCCTTTGTCACTATGGAAGATATTTTACGAACTTTTGAAGGACTGACCAGTCATTTGTTCAGCCAGGTATTAGGAAAGACTGACATTTCATTTGAGCGAATTTCCTATGCCGATGCCATGAAGTATTATGGCACGGATAAACCAGATACCCGCTTTGATATGCGCTTTGTGGACCTAAATCAAATTGTTAAAGACAAAGGGTTTAAAGTGTTTGACCAGGCAGAACTGGTGGTTGGGATAAACGCAAAGGGATGTGGGGCATATAGCCGGAAAGAACTGGATCAACTCACTGACTTTGTCAGAAGGCCACAAGTAGGAGCAAGCGGATTGGTGCATGTGAAATGCAATGAGGATGGGTCTTATAAATCATCAGTTGATAAGTTTTATGACCAAAAGGAATTGAAATTATGGGCTGAAACATTGGATGCGGATGCTGGAGATCTTCTCCTGATTTTAGCTGGAGAAACCGGTAAAATCCGCTTCGCATTGTCAGAATTGAGACTCGAGTTAGCAGATCGTTTAGGACTAAAAGATAAAAGTGTATACAAACCATTATGGGTTACACAATTCCCCTTATTGGAGTGGGATGAAAATAGTATGCGTTTTCATGCTAAACACCACCCATTTACATCACCCATGGAAGAAGATATTCCTTTATTGAAATCAGATCCCTCAAAAGTCAGGGCCAATGCATACGACCTGGTTATCAATGGGGTTGAAATCGGGGGAGGATCTATTCGTATTCATAATAAAGAATTGCAGAAACAACTGTTCAAAGTACTCGGATTTACAGATGATGAAGCCCAAAAACAATTTGGTTTCCTGATGAATGCGTTTGAATATGGTGCTCCGCCTCATGGAGGAATTGCCTTTGGATTTGACCGCTGGTGTGCATTATTTGGAGGGAGTGATTCCATCCGGGATTTTATTGCCTTCCCCAAAAACAATGCAGGTAAAGATGTCATGATTGAGTCTCCATCCGTAATTGCAAAGGAACAGCTGGATGAGTTGGGGCTGGTCTTGAAATAATTGCATATAAAGTCCCGTCAGGGTCAACAATCCAATTGTAATAAAACAACTTGTAAACGCAATTAAAGTTAAGTCCCGTCAGGAACAACATTCCAATAGCAATAATGCGATTTGTAAGCCAATTGATGCTTAGTCCCGTTAGGGACAGCATCTCGCTGGCCTCGAAGATCACATTTGCAATCCGTGCCTTTAGTTATGAGATATTTATTGTGTTTTTAAAATAGCCTCCCACATTAATTCTGCCGTTTTTGCCCAGGAAAATTTAGATCGCTGAATTCTGGATTTTTCAATCAGATCATTTCGGAAAGTATCATTTTCAGCTATTTTTTTCATTGCTTCACCTATTTCATCCACATCAAATGGATCAACAAGAATTCCTGCATTTCCCGCAACTTCCGGCAGGGAGGATGTATTTGATGTGATCACAGGCACATCACAATGCATGGCTTCGATTAAGGGAATTCCAAATCCTTCAAAATAGGAGATATAAACCAGGGCCAGTGCAGATGCAAGGACAGCAGCCAACTCTTCGTCTGAAAGTCGACCTGTAAAAATGACATCCGATTTGTGTAGCATGTCTTCATATGTTTGAATCATTTCGGATGTTCCCCAGGCTTTACGACCTACAATTAAAAGCTTAGCATCATGATCTGATTTTGACCTGAATTGTTCATATGCCTTCAGCAAATGGACGATATTTTTCCTCTGGTGCAATGCTCCCACATAAATATAATACTCTTTTCCATCCGCATACATATTGCGGTTTTCTATTCTGCTTTCCTCAGGAATGGGTTTGAAATGATCAGATGCCCCATTGTAAACCACATCAATTTTATCTGGCTTAATTGAATACCATTCGCAAATATCCTTTTTACTAAATTCAGAAACGCTAGCAATCCGATCTGCTTTCTTTGCGAATTTTGGAAAAAAATGACGGTAATACAAACGAACCAAGATGGGAATATCTTTTGGGTAATGCTCAAAAGCAAGGTCATGAATAACTGTTAGTGATTTCGTTTTGCTTTTTAAAGGAAGATACCCATCACAAGATATAAATAAATCAGCTTTTGATCTGTTTAGGAATTTTCTTACAGACCATTCAAACCAAATATACCATAAAAAAGGATGTCGGGCAGGAGGGTGAAGAACGATTCCTTTCACATTTTCTGAAAAAATAAATTCCTGGTCAAAAGCACGGTCGAATAAAAAAATAAACTGATGATCAGGATGATTTCTACTGATTCGTCTGAATGTTTCAGCGGTAAATACACCCATGCCTTCCAATTTATTTTTGATTAGAAAGCGGGTATTTACGACAATTTTCATTCTTGATTTGTCTTCTTTGAATTTATTATGCAAAAGTACATTCTTTTAACAAGACTGCTCATATCTTACGAAAGGCAAAAGTTATCCACACTGCATAAGAAAAGTCAGAAGTGATCGTTTAGTCATATTGCGATTTTAATTCATTTTTTAAGAAATTTGCATCCCTATTGGTTCAAAAATAATATCTTAAGCGACTTTTAAGAGTTGGTTGAGTACTTTTAAATCTAATTTTATTGAAATATCGCATGGTTGAGAAAAAAAATGATTTTATTGAGGTTTTAAGATTTGCATGGAAATGGAAATTATATCTGGGTGGAATAAGTTTATTTGCAGCCATCCTGGCAGCCATTTTCTCAGGTCCAAAATTCATTACTCCAAAGTTTGAGTCTTATGTGATCTTTTATCCGACCACTCAAATGTCTGTTTCCAAGGGTTTACTAAGTGAGAATTCCTATGGAGATGATGATTTTTTAACAGTTGGTGAAGGAGAAGAAGCAGAGCAATTATTGCAGATATTACAATCAGATATGATTGGAAACAAGATTAAAAAAAGATATAATCTCATGGAACATTATGGGATTAAGCCGGACGAGAAATATGCCAATACCAAGTTTGGAATAAAATTTCACAAAAACGTAAAATCACAGCTGACAGAATATACCTCTATTAAAGTCTCAGTTCGGGATGAAGATCCTGTCATGGCCGCAAACATAGCCAATGATATTGTCGAGATTATGGATACCATTCGTAACAACATATTAAAGGCAAGGGCTATCCATGGAATGAAAATAGTGGAGAAAGATTACAAAGAAAAGAAAGCTTACGTACAAAGCATAGTGGATTCATTAAATGCGCTGGCGAAATTGGGAGTCCTGGATTTTGAAGGTCAATCCGATGCATTGAGTCAGGCATATGCAGAATCTGTTTCCAGGGGGAATTCAGCGGTATTAAGAACAATTGACGATAAATTGGCCGTGTTATCTGAATTTGGTCCCACCCAGGCCTGGCTGTCAGGAGAATTGGAATATGAATTAGAAGAAGTGGTCAAGCTGAGAACAAAATACAAACAGATAAAAGCAGATGTCGAAAGTATAGTTCCGAATAAATTTATCATTGAGCGGGCCGGTGTTCCTGAACGCAAAGCATTTCCCAGGAGGTCGATCATTACTATTGTTGCTTTTTTCTCAGCCTTACTTTTTTCGATCATTCTGTTTGTATTTATTGAAAATTTCAAGCAAATCAAGAAAAAGTAATTCCTCATAGACTTTGGAAAATTTCTTTTCAAGAAAAAATCTTGTTCCCGCAATAATCCTTCTGGTATTTATTATTGCCAATAGTTTATTATTGATTCACGAATTGTTCTGGCTTGCCTTAATCCCGGTGGCAGCTATTGTTATTTATATCTTTTTTGTAACACCGAACTGGATATTACTCCTATTGTCACTACTGACTCCCCTGTCTTTTAGCTATAATATAGAAAGGTTTGATTCGGCCATTAGCATCCCAACAGAACCCATCTTAATGGCTTTAACTGTTTTTTATATTTTAAAACTTCTGGTCGAGGGAAACATCAATAAAAAACTGTTGTATCACCCGATTTCAATTGCCATTTTATTCAATTTGTTTTGGATCATGATCACTTCGATCAGTAGTTCAATTCCATTGGTGTCATTGAAATTTTTGACAGCAAGAATTTGGTACGTGGCCATATTCTATTTTATGGGAGTGGAATTATTTAAAGAATATAAATACCTGAAGCTTTTTATCTGGTTATTTTCCATCACCCTGGTGGTTGCTGTTATTTATACACTTATCAGGCATTCCCAGCATTTTTTCACACAGGATTGGGCCAATAAAGTAACCTATCCATTTTTCAAGGATCATACGATCTATGGTGCTATTATAGCCTTGTTCATTCCTTTTATGATTGGATTTTTTATTGCTCCCAAAACATTCAAGTTGAGTAGTTTTGAGCGAATATTTGCAGGTGTTTTTGCTTTGATTTTAATCCTTGGATTGATATTTTCCTTTACACGAGCGGCATGGGTAAGTATCATGGTTTCATTTGTATTTATGCTTGTATTATTTATGCGGATTAAGTTTTCCTATCTCCTTATTATTGCAGTACTGGCAACAGGATTTGTAGTTACTTACTGGAGTACAATTCAAATGAGATTGGTTAAAACAGAATCGGTTTCTTCAACAGATATCAAAGACCATTTTGAGTCCATTTCAAATATTTCAACAGATGTGAGCAATACAGAAAGGATAAATCGTTGGATGTCAGCCATTCGAATGTTTCAGGAAAGACCTTTTTTAGGTTGGGGACCAGGAACGTTTATGTTTAAATACGCTCCTTATCAGCTCGACAGGGAAAAGACTGCGATCAGTACCAATTTTGGCACATTAGGGAATGCCCATTCTGAGTATTTGGGGCCTTTATCTGAATCAGGACTATTGGGAATGCTCTCTTTTCTGGTCCTTGTCATACTAATAATTGCCTATGGAATGAAGATATTTTATCATTCGGAAAACAAACAAATTAAATATCTTTCCTTGTTAATATTGCTTTCATTAATTACCTATCTTTCACATGGAATTATGAATAATTTCCTTCACACCGATAAGGCATCAGTTCCATTTTGGTCGTTTATAGGTATGTTAACCGTTTTAGATTTATATAGAATTAAAATTATTCAGGAAGATGAAAAGAATTAATTACCTACTGGTAGTATTGATTTTGCTCTTTTTTGTCCAGGCAGATATGCCTGCCTACAAACTATTTAATAATAAGGGAAAAAAAGCAAAATTCAGCAAACTGGTTGAAGATGCCTCCAGGGCGGATGTCGTTTTTTTTGGAGAACTCCATAACAATTCTATTTGCCACTGGCTACAACTTGAATTGGCTAAATCTTTAAAAGCAAAAAGTAATAAAACGCTGGTGCTGGGTGCAGAAATGTTTGAAAGCGATCAGCAGATCATCCTGAATGAATACCTGGATGGAATGATTTCAAGTAAAAATCTTGAATCTGGAACTCACTTATGGAAAAACTATACGACTGATTATAAACCGCTCGTGAATTTTGCCAGGGAAAATAAACTTCCTTTTATTGCCACCAATGTACCCAGGCGCTATGCATCTTTTGTAGCAAAAAAGGGTTTGGATTCTTTAAATGCTGTTCTTGGCAAACATCCTAAAAGATTTATTGCTCCCTTGCCCATTCTATTTGATCCGGAACTTCCGGGTTATAAAGGAATGACCCATGGGGGAGGTATGCCGGGATTAGCTTACCTGCCACAAGCTCAAGCCATTAAAGATGCTACTATGGCTTATTTTATCAGCCAGAATTATAGCGAAAACACCATATTTTTGCATTTCAATGGTGCTTATCATTCGCAGAATTACGAGGGCATCATCTGGTACCTGAAAAAATATATGCCAGAAATTAAAATCATGTCCATCAACACAGTTGTCCAGGACACCATAAATAATCTTAAGGAAAAATATTTTAATTCAGCAGACTATATTATTGTGGTTGATGAAGATGTGACCAATACCTATTAAAAATCCGGCCCATGAAAAAGATATTGATATTTGCCATGATGGTCCTTCTGATATCCTGCAATTCTAAAAAGAAAGCCGCAGAAAGAAATGATCTGAATGATGAGATAGCCACTCAAAAAAAGGAATTTGAAAATTCTTTTGAAAGCGGGAGGATCGATTTCCAGGCAGGAAAATTATTGACAGAAAAATATGAGTTATTTGTCTCTGAATTTCCAGAAGATGAGCTGTCGCCCCAATATCTTATCGAGTTGGGAAATTTATATACTGGAATATTGGCGGATACAGAAAAGGCAGTTCAAAGTTATTTATTGATATTGAAAAATTATCCGGAAAGCGAATATGTGCCAATAAGCTATTTTCTCCTGGGAGATTTGTACAAAGAAAGGCTGGGAGATTTAGTCAATGCAGAAAAATATTATAAACTATTAATTGAAAAATATCCTGACCATGACCTGACATGGCAGGCTGAAATACTTTTAGATAAACTGAACCTGAGTGTGGAAGAACTTTTTCAATCCATCAAAAATGATACTGCCGGTACAGACATTCAGGTTGAAGTAGCTGAAAGCATACAGGAATAAGAAAACAACAACGCAATTAAATCAATTATTTATGCATGAAGTGTTGGTTCTGGGGGCAGGCATGGTGTCAAGGCCCATGGTAGAATATTTACTTGAACATTCGTTTAGTGTCACCCTTGCTGACCAGTATATCTACAAAGCAGATCGCATCTTGAATAAGCACCCCAAAGGAAAATCCGCCTATCTCGACGCAAATAATGAAAACTCAGTAGATCAACTGGTTTCAAATGCTGATCTGGTTGTTTCTTTATTGCCGTTTAGTTTTCACCCTATGGTCATGAGATCCTGTTTACATCATAAGAAAAATATGGTAACGACCTCTTACATGAAACCTGTAATGAAGGAAATGGCCCCAAAACTAAAAGCAGCAGGGATTATCATGCTGAATGAAATAGGTGTGGATCCTGGAATCGACCATATGAGTGCCAAGCGGATTATTGATAAAATACATGTAGAGGGAGGTGAAATAATTGATTTCTATTCGTTTTGCGGTGCATTACCTTCTCCTGAAGCAATAAATAATCCGTTTAATTACAGGTTTACGTGGAGTCCCAAAGGAGTATTAATGGCTGGTAAAAATAAGGCTACATATAAAATGAACAATGAAATCAAAGAAGTGAATTCCATGGATTTGTTTAAGGATATCAGGCTTATTGCATTTAACGGGATAGGAGAGATGGAGGTTTATCCCAACAGAAATTCTTTGGAATACGGGGAATTATATCATATTCCTGAAGCAGAAACTGTTTTCAGAGGCACGATTCGATATCCTGGCTGGTGCGAAATAATGGATCAAATGAAGCGATTAAACCTATTTTCAGAGGATAAGATAGACGTCACTGGAAAAACTTACGGGCAACTAATGGCCGGTTTAATTGGAGAAGATAGCAGCGATCACATCAAGAGTAAATTGGCAGATTATTTAAGTGTTTCCGAACATTCACAAATTATTTCAGCATTGGAATTTGCAGGTTTCTTTACTGATTTGACTATAGCTGCTGATACACAGACATTATTTGATATAACATCTGACCTGATGATCAATAAAATGCTGCTGAGCAAATCAGAGAAAGACATGGTTTTATTGATGCATTGTTTTAAATATAAAAGTGCCGATGGGAAACTGCATCATATTAGATCCACATTACAGGAATTTGGGAATGAGAAAAATACAGCCGTAGCAAGAACCGTTGCCTTACCCGCAGCTATTGCTGTGAGGATGATTCTGGAAAAGAGGATTAATTTAAGTGGAGCGTTTATACCTAATATTCCGGAAATTTATAATCCTATCATGGATGAACTTGAAACATGGGGAATAAAGATGGAGGAAGTATTTGATTTAAACGAAGCCGGAATCAGTGAATGTTAGTGGTATAATTATTGTGTTTTTGCCAACATAATCTACAGCTATTATGCAAAATAAATCAGTCATACTTTGCTTTTTCATATGTGCAACATTAGTTAATTTGTACGCCCAGGATGATTTTTCCAGAACTGATCCGATTAAACCAAAAAGTTCGTTTATGGATAAAATTCAATTGGGGGGTGGAGCCGGAATGCAATTTGGAAACCAGACGGTCATTGAAATAAGTCCAAAACTCGCCTATCATCTGACTAACAAAATGAACCTGGGGGTCGGGCTAACCTACAGCTTTTATCGAATAAATTTAGACAGGATGTATGGACATGGAGGCCTCTACCAAACGAGTATTTATGGTGGATCTGCATTTGCCAATTACATGCTTTTCAGCAATCTTTTTGCCCATCTGGAATATGAACTATTGAATTTCGAACAATATGATAATTTAGCCCAGGAATTTAACAGAAAGTGGCTTGGGAGTTTTTTTGTGGGCGGTGGTTATCGACAATATTTTAATAATGATAAATCCTATTTACAAATTGTGTTGCTCTATAATCTGAATTATCAAACTAATTCCCCTTATTCCAGCCCATTAGTCCCTCGTGTCCAAATCTATTTCTGATCCACTTGCTTTTCGTAAATTAGCATTTTCCTAACAAGCTTAATTTACTATTTTGAAGGCCAAGGATGTCCTGATATTAGGCTTATTTTTTATTATTTATTTATTTTTCCCATCTGTAAATCCCACTACAGATTCCTGGTATTATGCATCTTGTGTTAAATACGGAAGTGATCTGTTTTCACCCCATCATTTGCTGTATAATGCATTCATGTATGGCTTGTTTTATCTTTTAGAACTGACTTTTATTCATGTCGAGGCATTATCATTTATGCAGGCAATCAATGCTGTGTTTGCAATTCTATGTCTTTTTCTGTTCAGAAGTTTATTGCAAATTATAGGCGCAGGTATTTCACAAATAAGAGGCTGTATATTAATAGCAGGCGCCAGTTTTGTATTTATGCGCTTTGCTACCGACAACGAAACCTATCTTTTAGCACTCTTGCTCTCCTTGGTGGCAAGCTATTTTTTCCTGTCAGATCAGTGTAAACACCGAAATGGAATACTGTTTTCTGGACTGTTAGCAGCTCTTGCCTGTTTATTCCACCAAATCCATTTCTTTTGGTGGATGGGCTTTTTTATTACGATCATTATTTATAACAAAAGCCTCAAAGCTTTGCTTCAGTTTAGTTTACCAGCCTTAATAGTGCCCATAGCCTACTACCTGGTTGTAAAAATTCAAAATGACCAATCGGGGACAGATGCTTTCATTCAATTTATTTTTTATGAATATTTTCAGGGAGTAAGTACTTCATTTTCTTTTGAATATTTAAAACTTGGGGCAATCAATTTTATAAGATCCTTTGTGCAGCTTCATGGGCATATTTTCCTGATCGTTCGGTCAAACTGGCTTTTTGCTTTGCCTGCTGTTCTGACACTCCTCTTTTTATTTTTCGGCTTAAGCAGGAAACAAATAATCAAAAAGAAACAGACTCTTAACAGGGAACATAGATTCCTCTTCATTATCCTGTTTATTCTTCAACTCGCTTTTGCCGTTTATTCCTTTGGAAATGCAGAATTTATGGTGATGATCCCCTTTTTACTGTTGTTGATTATGCGAAGCATGTTCCAACTCAACTGGAAATCACTATACTGGATAGGGGCAGCCATGCTGATATGGAATTTTTCTTACGCGATTCTTCCATCCAACAAAATGCAACTGAACGCGGATGATTTTCTAGCTGCTGAAATGAAGAAAAACAAAACAGATTTGTTCATCATACAAAATTCCCAGAGGCTCGAGAACAAAATGTATTATCAATTAGGAATAATACCTGGCAATATGCTTCGTTCACCCTTCTCCTACAATGAAAGAGGAAAAAGCCTGACAGACCTTCAAAATATAATTGAACAAAGTCTTGATAAAGGTGTAAATGTGTTTACAAATTGTTTAAATGTTGGAGCACTTGACAGATCTTTGATGCTTAGCGCTGAAATAAACAAGGCATTTTTTTCAAATTATAAAATCAGTAAGTTTGATTCCACTCAAGTACTCAACAACAGTTATTTTCTATTTCAGATAAGTAAATGATAAAAGCGATCCTGGAGCTGCTTTCATTTCTTAAGGATCACAATTTAATGTCGTTTAGCAATTGAGTTTACTACAATAAGAAGTGACCCAACAACCCTTCGACTCCCCGCCTGCCCGCGCAGGCGGGGAGTCGAAGTCTATTTCCTTAACTAAACGACATTTGATCACAATTAGTGTCCGTCCCTTAAGTCAGGTTTTTGCAATAGAAAGTTCGAGTTCAAGGGATATACATTTCGAAAAATGAGAGCTTAATTATCGTAAATGACCATTTTGAGGGAAAGAATAAGGCTGAGATCAGACTTTATCGACAAACAGCTATTAACTGCAACCCAGACTATTACCGCAATTCAAGCACTTATAGCAGGTGCCGTTTCTCACTGTAATATGTCCGCAGGTGTCGCAAGGGGGAGCATCTCCCATCATATTGGTAAGTTGAAAAGCGGGTTTATTTCCAAAATTTTCATTGGCCACTTTCACCTGGGCCACTTGCTTTTTGGCAGAAATTAATTCAGCTTTTTGCAAACTGCCTTCTTTAGGTTCCATGGGAAGCTTATTTAAAGAATACTGGGTTTTTATTTCTGCAGGCTTTACCTGCACCAGGTCAGTGCGATTTAAATATTCAAAACCAAGTAATCTCAGTACATAGTCAATAATGGAAGTGGCATATTTGATATTTGCATGATCTACATTTCCTGAAGGTTCAAATCGGGTGAAAGTAAATTTATCGACATATTCTTCTAAGGGAACACCATACTGTAATCCAAGAGAAATGGCAATAGCAAAGGAGTTCAGCATAGATCTGAATGCAGCTCCTTCTTTGTGCATGTCAATAAAAACTTCTCCAAGGGTCCCGTCACTATACTCACCTGTTCGGACAAAAATGGTTTGCCCGCCAATTTTAGCTTTTTGAGTAAATCCATTCCTTTTACTGGGTAGTCTTTTTCTTTCTACGATTCTTGATAATTCCCGTTTGAATTTTGTGTCTTTTGATTTTTGAATCAGGTTTTGAGCTGCTTCCAATACTTGCTCCTGGGTCAGTTCACTGATGGAATAAGTCGAATCTTCTTCCGTATCCCGGGCTTCATCCGTTTGGGATGAAAGCGGCTGGCTTAGTTTACTTCCGTCCCTGTACAGTGCGATCGCTTTTAACCCCAATTTCCAGGACTGATTATAACAATCTGTGATTTCCTGCTGGGTAGATTCATTTGGGAAGTTAACAGTTTTGGAGATCGCTCCCGAAATAAATGACTGTGCCGAAGACATGATATTCACATGTCCCATAGGTTGGATAAATCGTTTGCCTGTTTTACCATTTTTATTGGCTGTGTCAAATACAGCCAGGTGTTCTTCTTTAAGGCCAGGAGCACCTTCGACTGTTCCTGTTCCACAAATATGCAGGGTTGCCTGCTCAATTTCCTTGCTTGTGAAATCCAGCTCTTTTAACAGGTTGAAATTTGAATTAATATATTGAATCTTGACAAATCCTAATCTTTCAAGGCACTCCTCTCCAATATGAAAATGATTGAATACATCCGCTAGTTCAAAACTTGGTTTTAAATTCTTTTCCAGCTTTTTAAGTTCATCGAAAGTAAAGCCTTTGGCCATTAACGACTCATAATTGATGAATGGAGCATCTTTAAAACTCGCTGTACCAATCGTATAATTGATGATGCTTTCGATATCCTTTTCTGAATAATTTAATTTTTTAAGAGCCAGGGGAATACTTTGGTTGATGATTTTGAAATATCCTCCGCCAGCTAACTTTTTAAATTTAACCAAAGCAAAATCAGGTTCAATTCCTGTGGTATCGCAATCCATTATTAAGCCGATGGTTCCCGTGGGTGCCAAAACGGTTGTTTGTGCATTTCGATATCCATATTCTTCTCCAAGTTGAAGCGCATGATCCCAGCTTTCTCCGGCAGCTTTTAATAAGTAATCAGGACAGTATTTCGGATCAATTGCCCGTGGCTTAATATCCAGTGCTTCATATGCATCACTGGTATTATAGGCTGCATAGCGGTGATTTCTGATGACGCGAAGCATTTGCTCCTTGTTTGCATTGTATTCTTTGAATGCTCCTTTGTATTTTGCTATCTCAGCACTGGTGGAATAGGCCGTCCCGGTCAGGATAGCGGATAAAGCCCCCGTTAAGGCATAGGCCTCTTCACTGTCATAAGGGATTCCATTAATCATAAGCAGTGAACCTATGTTGGCAAAACCCAAACCCAAAGTTCTGTATTTATATGATAGTTCAGCCACTTCCTGGGAAGGAAACTGGGCCATTAAAACAGATATCTCGAGCACAACCGTCCATATTCTGATCGCATGTTGGTATCCATTTACATCAAAAACACCTGTTTTTTCATTATAAAATTTTCTCAGGTTCAATGAGGCCAGGTTACAAGCTGTATTGTCAAGAAACATGTATTCTGAGCAGGGATTTGAAGCGCGAATTCTTCCTCCCTCAGGACAGGTGTGCCATTCATTAATGGTCGTATCAAACTGGACACCGGGATCAGCACATGACCATGCTGCAGATGAAACCATATCCCATATTTTCCTGGCGCTCACCTTTTTAACGACTTCACCACTCGTTCGTTCGATCAATTCCCAGTCCTGATCTTGTTCAACTGCCTGGAGGAATTCATTAGAAACCCGAATGGAGTTGTTGGAATTCTGTCCGGAAACTGTTCGATAGGCAGCTCCTTCATAATCAGAAGAATAACCTGCTGAAATTAAAGCTGCTACTTTTCGTTCTTCTTCTACTTTCCAATTAATAAAATCTTCAATCTCAGGATGATTTACATCCAGTATGACCATCTTAGCTGCTCTTCGAGTGGTTCCTCCGGATTTAATCGCTCCGGCAGCCCGGTCTCCGACTTGTAAGAAGGACATTAATCCACTGGACTCGCCACCTCCCGAAAGTTTTTCTTTGCTGGAGCGAATGTTCGAATAATTGGTTCCAACCCCCGATCCGTACTTAAATATCCTTGCTTCGCGCACCCATAAATCCATGATGCCGCCTTTATTCACCAGGTCATCGTCAACGGACAGGATGAAACAGGCATGCGGTTGAGGCCGTTCGTAAGCTGATTTTGATTTTTGAATTTTATCAGTAGCTGGATCAACATAAAAATGTCCTTGTGCGTGACCTTTTATTCCATACGATCGGAATAAACCCGTATTAAACCACTGGGGAGAATTCGGTGCAGCATATTGCCCGAGTAACATAAAAACCAGTTCATCGTAAAAAACCTCTGCATCTTTCTTTGAATTAAAATAATGATGCTCATGTCCCCAGGCCATCCAATCGTTTGCCATTCGGTGTACCACCTGCTGGACGGATTTTTCTCGTCCTTTCGATCCATCTTTTTGCGGCACTCCTGCTTTCCTTAAGTATTTCTGAGCTAAAATATCAGTGGCTACCTGTGACCAGTGTTTTGGTACTTCCACATTTTTCATCTCAAACAGAACCTCTCCGTTTGGATTTCTTATCACTGAATTTCGTGTATCGTATTTATATTGATCAAAAGGACTCGTGTCATCTGTTGTGTAATATCTGGTAAATTTTAATCCAGTTGAGTTTGAATCGATTTGTATCATAGTGGAATGCTTGCTTTTGTTCAAATCAAAATTTGCTTATTAAATATGAGGACTTATTTCTAAAAGTTAGCTTATGAAATCCTAAGAGATTTTTGACGAATATCAAAAGTAAATTTTGATTTAGTTATAATGTAAAATTCTTTTCAACATATTATAAAGTCCATCAAAGCTTTGATTATCAAAGTGATTAAAAATATATTAAAATGCAGGCCTTTATTAAATGTCTAATTTTGATGTATTTAGATTGTTGTGACAAATTAATAAACTGTTGATAACTTTCCGGCATTATTTTTTAACTAAATAAACCTCAAATTCAAATCAGAAAAATCAGCAAATGTGACTCGATTTTGATGTGGACCTATCAACCTAAATTTAACAATTCAGGAATACAGAATATAGCATTATAAATTTTTTGCTAGAATATATTCCATGTTCAATCGTTGAAAAGTATATCAACTGAAAGAAAGTTAAAAAAAATTATCTTTGTTAACTAATAAAGAATAAAACCCTGACAATTAAAATGATTCTAATTGAAAAGCTGATAACGGAAAGTAAATCAAAAGGTAAAAAGCTTTTTGCCTGGCTGATCGATCCGGATAAGTTAAATGAAGAATCTTTGGTTAATCAACTTAAGCTGGCCCAAAAAAATACGCCGGACCTGATTTTTTTGGGAGGTAGTTTAATGATTAAAAATCAGATCAACCTTTTTATTGATCTCATAAAAGAATATGTAAAAAGTCCTATTATTCTGTTTCCAGGAAGTACAAATCAGGTGACTGAAAATGCAGATGGGATTTTATTTCTCTCTCTTATTTCAGGCAGAAACCCGGATTACCTGATCGGCAGACATGTTGAAGTGGCTTACCTATTGAAAAAAAGCACTATCCAGGTATTACCAACGGGTTATATTTTAGTTGATTCAGGATTACCCACTACCGCATCTTATATTAGCAATACTTTTCCATTACCTTATAATAAGTCGGATATAGCAGTCAGCACAGCCATGGCAGGTGAGCTGCTGGGTCTTCGTTTTATTTTCCTGGATGGAGGAAGCGGGGCAGCTAAACCTATTTCCGCTGAAATGATTACCGCTGTAAAACAAAATGTGGATATTCCCTTAATTGTCGGGGGAGGCATCTGTAATGCCAGGGAAATGAAAAATGTGTTTTTAGCAGGAGCTGATGTGGCTGTTGTTGGAAATTGCATTGAAAAAAAGCCTGAATTAATGAAAGATTTCTACCAGGCCGCTAGATCATTTGATAAAAATATATCATAAAGAAATCTTACAAACTTTATGGCTCGCAAAACAAAATCCACCAAAAACACGATCAAAACAAATAACAAAGGAGCAAAATCAAAGCGACAGCTGAGGTTGTCCTTTCCCACAAAAAATAAAGAAAGGATTAAGAAAATATTTGGATTAACATGTCTCACATTTTCCGTTTTTCTGTTGTATGCATTTACTTCCTTCCTTTTCAACTGGAAATTTGACCAGGACCTGGTGAAAGATTTGAATTCCCTGGTTTTAAGTTTTAAAGAATTAAAACCCGGTTTGGCCGAAAATGGAACGGGTCTGATTGGTGCCTATTTTTCACATCTCTTTATGGCCAGGTGGTTTGGTGTTTCTTCCTATTTATTTATTTTCCTCTTTTTTATCGTAGGATTCAAATTGTTTTTTGAATATAGCCTGTTTCCTATACGTAAAACGACCATAACTGTTCTGTTCATTATATTCTGGCTTTCGACTGTGTTGGGATTTTTTGTGCACAATACAGCAGATCTCATTGCCGGGGGTTTTGGAATTTATGCTCAGCTTTGGTTTAAAAGTGTTTTTGGTTCATTCGGTTCCATCATAATTCTGATTTTTGTACTATTGATATTCCTTATTTTGAGATTTAATGTGGTGTTCCGTCTGCCTGTATTAAAGAAAACAACAGTGGAACCTGATCCAAATGCTCATCAAGAAACAGGATCTGAAAAGCAAGATGAAATCATTGAAGAGATCGATTTAACCAAACCGAAAACAGTAGCTGAAGATGAAATCGAACCGGAAGATAATTCAGATAAAAAGCAATTCGAAGAGGTAGAATTTGAAGTGGAAGTGAAAGTGGATCAGGAATTTGATGAAAAAGGGGATATTCTGAATAAAGAGGGTGAATTGGCGCCCTATGATCCAACACTGGATTTATCCAACTACAAGTTCCCGACTTTGGATTTGTTAAAGGATTATGATGAAACGGAAACAAAGATCAATGAATCGGAATTAGAAGACAGGAAAAACCTGATCATTCAAACCCTGAGAAATTATGGGATTGAAATAGAGAAAATAAAAGCGACCGTAGGTTCCACAGTTACACTCTATGAAATTATCCCGGCTGCAGGAATACGCATCTCGAAAATCAAGAACCTGGAAGATGATATTGCTTTGAGTTTGGCAGCCCTGGGAATCAGGATTATTGCTCCCATTCCGGGTAAAGGAACAGTAGGGATAGAAGTTCCGAATACAAAACCGGAAATTGTCTCAGCAAAATCAGTATTGGGATCTTTCAAATTCAGGAATGCCAATATGGAACTTCCTTTTGCATTGGGTAAAACCATTGCCAACGAGGTGTTTACAGCCGATTTAACAAAAATGCCTCATTTATTAATAGCAGGAGCAACCGGCCAGGGTAAATCGGTGGGTTTAAATGTGATTATTTCATCACTGCTTTATAAAAAGCATCCGGCACAGATTAAGTTTGTAATGGTTGACCCCAAAAAAGTGGAGTTAAGCATTTTCCAAAAAATCGAAAATCATTTCCTGGCCAAATTACCGGATAGCGAAAATGCCATCATTACTGATGTAAAACAAGTGATTGATACACTCACTTCTTTGACTATTGAAATGGATGCGAGATACATGCTTTTTAAAGCGGCTCGTGTCAGGAACATTGTCGAATACAATAAAAAGTTTATCGCCAGGCGATTGAATCCCAAAGAAGGTCATCGATTTCTGCCATACATTGTTTTGGTCGTTGATGAGTTAGCGGATCTGATGATGACAGCGGGCAAAGAAGTGGAAATGCCGATTGCACGATTAGCCCAATTGGCACGAGCCATCGGAATTCATTTGATCTTAGCTACCCAGCGTCCTTCAGTCAATATCATTACAGGTACAATTAAAGCCAATTTTCCGGCAAGGATTGCTTATAAAGTCAGTGCTGTTGTGGATTCCAGAACTATCCTGGATTCAAAAGGTGCCGAGCAATTAGTGGGCAGGGGAGATATGCTTTTTTCGGCAGGAAGTGATGTAACCCGCATACAATGTGCTTTCATTGATACGCCCGAAGTGGAAAATTTAGTGGATTATATTGCTAATCAGCAAGCCTATCCTTCCGCTCATAATCTGCCCGAAGTCCTGTCGGATGATGCGGCAGCTGGTGATGCTGATTTAAGCGAACTGGATTCGCTTTTTGAAGATGCTGCAAGAATTGTTGTTCAGCACCAGCAGGGTTCCACCTCCTTGCTTCAAAGACGTTTGAAACTGGGTTATAACCGGGCAGGAAGAATCATCGATCAGCTGGAAAGTGCAGGTGTTGTGGGCCCCTTTGAAGGATCAAAAGCCAGGGCCGTTTTAATAGCGGATGAATATGCCTTGGAACAGTTTTTGAATGATTTCAGAAGTAATTTCTGATGTCATGATTCACTTAAAATCAATAAGTTTCCTTTTAATATTTTTTTCGTCATTATTCCTGAATGCACAAAATTCACAGGAACTTGCCAAAGAAATTATCCTTAAATCGGTAGCAAAATATAAAAACTACAATACGGCTTTCATTGCTTTCGATTATATTCTAGAGAACAGGGGAGATGATTATGAAGACAAACAGAACGGACATGTTTACCTGAGTGATGCAAAATTCAGATTAAGTGTTGGAGACCAGCTCATTATTTCGGATAAGATAACAGTCTGGACCTATCTAAAAGAAGTGAACGAGGTTCAAATCAGTGATTTCAACCCGAATGAATTAGAAATCAACCCATCTGAAATTTTAACGATGTGGGAAAGTGGATATATATACCGTATTGCAGAAGAATTGCTTTATAAGAATTTAAGTTGCAGTTTGCTTGAGCTGACTCCTGAGGATAAAAAATTACCTTATTTCAAGGTCAAACTTTTAATTGATAATAAAACAGGCGACATCTATAAGATACAGACTTTTTATAAGAACAGTGGCTTGATACTGACTTTCGAAATAAAATCAGTAAACAAAAATCCCAAACTGAATGAAAAGCTTTTCCTTTTTGATACAAAGATTTATCCGGGTATTGAAATTGTGGATCTAAGGAATTAATTTACGTAAGTTTGACATATTAGTCTTTGATTATCAAGTATTTATTAACATTTCTTAGTGAAATCCTTGTGGTTTAGTGTCTTATGCCAAAGGCATCACTTTGTGGGTGGCAAAAAGTAATATTAATAATGCCACGAAATCACGAAGACTCTAAGATACACAAAGGTTGAATTATCTCTAATACCGAGAATCAACGAATTGTTAAAGTTGTTATATCGAACTCACGTTAATTAGCTAGCCAAAAGAAGTGATTTGTAATTATTCAATGTCTATTTTTGCATGAAATCATCCAGTTGAATCAAATGTCAAATAGAATTACAAGCACGCTCCTTATTTTTTTCGTTTTCATATTTCTTTTAAATTCCTGCAAGCAGCGATCATACAAACAGATGGAAGGGGCCACTATGGGAACTTTTTATCAAATCAAATTCGAAACTGAGGCAATGGATGGCCTGAAAAACAGCATAGATTCACTGCTGCTGGTGGTAAACAATTCCCTGTCAACCTATATTCCTGAATCAACCATTTCCAGGTTAAATCAGTCTTCCCAATCCATAGAGGTGGATCCTTTTTTTGAACAGGTTTTCATAGCTGCCAAAGAAGTGTTCAGGCAAACACATGGAGCATTTGACCCAACCGTTATGCCACTGGTAAATGCCTGGGGATTTGGTTTTGATACACTCAGTTATGTGGATTCTGCTGTAATCGATAGTTTGATGAATTTTGTGGGTTTTGATAAAGTTCATTTAAGAGATGGGAAAGTGTTTAAAGATAATCCTTATATCATGCTGGACTTTTCGGCCATAGCCAAAGGATTTGGAGTGGATGTAATTGCGGCCTTTTTGGAATCTAAAGGGATCGCAAACTACATGGTTGAAATCGGGGGTGAAGTTCGTGTCAAAGGAAAAAATCCCAAAAAATCGGATTGGCAAATTGCCATTGAAAAACCTGTTGACAATAAATCATGGATACAGGATTATGAGCTGGTTTTATCCTTGTCGGATAATTCAACCGCTACTTCTGGTAATTATAGAAACTTTTATTTCCGGAATGGAAATAAGATTGCTCACACGATCGATCCCAAAGCAGGATATCCTATTTTTAATGATCTGTTAAGTGCTACAGTAATTCACAAAAAATGCATGGTTGCAGATGCATATGCTACCGCATTTATGGTTTTAGGCAAAGAGAAATCTGTGGATATTGCTGAAAAAAATGATGAATTATGGGTGTATTTGATGGATCGGGAGCAAGAAATTAATTCAGATTATTGTTCTGAGGAATTAAAACCCAGACTGAGGAAAATCACGAATTAAGCGGATGATGTATTTGATGCTCCCGTTTATCCAAATCACATTCCATGGGTCCCTTCTCACAGCCTTCACAATCCAGTCCTTTCTCATGCATTAAGCGATGCTTTGAAGTACATGATTTTTCTAGTTTTCCGTTTTTTCGAAACAGGGCTTTGATGTTCAGGAGGAAAACAGAAATACCAACCAGGAGAATAAAAAAGATTAACTGCTTGAGGAACATCTTGAAATTTTAAAGCAAACTTACATCTCTTAATCGAAATGAGGATATTTATTCTGAACGAATAAAAGCTTTATTGATCATCTTTGCACTGAAAATATTGAATTCTAAATTTTTATTATGAAGGAAAAACTGGATGCACTGGCTACAGTACTGGAAACAATGGATACGCTTAGAAACCAATGTCCGTGGGACAAAAAACAAAACATACAAACACTCAGGTCTCTGACTTTGGAAGAAACTTACGAGCTTTCCGATGCCATCCTGGCTGAAAGCTGGGAAAAAATAAAAGAAGAATTGGGAGATTTATTATTGCACATCGCATTTTATTGCCGGATAGGAGAGGAGAAGAAACAGTTTTCCATAGCAGATGTAGCCAATGACCTGGTGGTAAAACTGGTGGAAAGACATCCCCACATTTATGGAGATGTCCAGGTTAACAATGAACAGGATGTGAAAGATAACTGGGAAAAGATCAAAGTTAAAAACGGAGATAAATCAACACTTGGAGGTGTGCCGGACAGTCTGCCTTCCATGATCAAAGCCATTCGTATACAGGACAAAGCAAAGGGAGTAGGGTTTGACTGGGATCACAAAGAGCAGGTCTGGGATAAAACACGTGAAGAACTGGAAGAATTCAAAAAAGAAATTGATACAAAATGGAAGAGGCAGGAAAATGTGGAAAGCGAATTTGGAGACATCCTTTTCTCCCTGATTAACCTGGCCCGATTTTACCAAATAAACCCGGATGATGCCCTGGAAAAAACGAACAGGAAATTCATCCAACGCTTTAATAAAATGGAGAAAGCCATTAAAAAAGAAAACAAAAGCCTGGACCAAATGCCCCTGGTTGAAATGGAGGAATACTGGCAAAGGGCGAAAAAATAAACAAAATAATATGATCAAATACATAATCTAAACTCCGTTTTTCTCTTTCTCTCATTTGGTTCCAGTCTACATCTTAAATACACTAAGATCAAACGTGTGCTATCCATTATAGATTCCATCTGATAAGCAAACTGGATAACATGGATTTGGCTATAAAAAATACGAATCCTGTTAAGAAGTAGAATATGGAAAATATCATCCATCGAAAATCGTGTAAATACAAGAAAACCAATATAATGCGATTGTATTCCTAAAATATATTTGCAATCGCTATTCCTAATTTTATAGTTTTGATAGGTGTAAATTCTATCATAAGATTTATGATGATGTTAGTAAATATATTTGTTGTCATTAATTCCGATTAATAATTTTGTTTCGAATATACCCTATCTGTTTGATAATGCGGTTTTTAAATTGTTAAAATAGGGGGAACTTTTTTATTGATAGGGATTGAATGAGATGGGTAATATTTAATGCTGATTATGCGTATCAAAATTTTGTCAACTATCTTTAAAACTGCTGCTAGTCTCATAGTATTTATATTATTTTCATTCTGCCTGACTGCGCAGGGATTTTTGAACAATGGGAGTAAATTCATCATCCCATCGGGAAGCTATGTCTTTATTAATTCCGGGGATTATACCAATACGACTGTTTCTTCAACAGATGGAACAATAACCCTGGGTGGTACCCTCACAGCAGATGGAGACCTGACAAACAATGCAGACGGAACGCTGGCCATTTCGGGAGGAACTGTGGATTTTGATGGCAGCTCCAGTCAGGTTATTAATGGATCGAGTGCTACAAGCTTTAATAATTTTACAATATCCGGTTCCGGAACTACCTCTTTATCAGCAAATGTCACGATCGCAGGTGATTTAACCCTTTCTGCAGGAACATTTGACCTGGCTAGCTATACAGCAAACCGATCCACTGAGGGGGGAACAATGACTGTTTCCAACGGGGCTACTTTAAAGATTGGAGGAACCGGTACCATTCCTTCGAATTATGCAACCCATTCCATTGGATCTACAAGCACCATTGAATATGATGGAACTAACCAGACCATCACTACCCTGAATAGTTCCCAGAGTTATGGTCACCTGGCCATTTCGGGGTCAGGAACTAAAACACAGACGGGAAATATCACTGTCAATGGCAACTTAACCATAGCCAGTGGCCCCAACCTGACATTAAATGCAGGGGTCTATTTAACAATAGTTGGGACCCTAACTTTAAACGGAAGTGAATGCCTGATTATGAAGTCGAACAGCTCAAGTACAGCTTCTTTAATCGATGGTGGTACCATAAGCGGATCAGGTTCCCTCAAGTTTGAGCGTTATTTAAGTGAAGATAAATGGCATTATTTCTCCACACCCATTGTGGATGCCAGTTCCAATAATTTTTGGAACGCAGCTATGTATAAATACAATGCTTCCACCAGTGCATGGCAGGCAATCACACGTGATATGACATTGCAAAAAATGACAGGATACGATATCTATTATGCAGATAATACAACCGCTACCATTACAGGGACTCCTTATACAGGTTCACATAGTATAAACCTGGTGAGTGCATCAAACGGCTACAATTTTGTCGGGAATCCATTTCCGTCTGCCATCGATTGGGATGCCTCATCTGGCTGGACCAAAACCAATGTCGACAATGCCATCTATGTCTGGGATCCCGCTTCATCAGCAATATCATCCTATATAAATGGGCAAAGTAATAATGGGGGTAGCCAGTACATTCCGGCATCCCAGGGATTTTTTGTCACAGTATCAGGAGGAGGATCTTATGTGCTGGGAGTAGATAATGATGTTCGTGTGCATAACGCAGGAAACTTTAGGAATAAAGATAAGCCAGGCAAAAGCCTCAAATTAAAATTGGCTGATGCTGAATCATCGGATGAAACGATCATTTACTTTGATCAGAATGCAACCGAATTATTTGATGGACAATATGATGCTTATAAAGTGGAAGAGAGCAGTCCTTCCCGTACATTAATCTTCTCTAAAACAAAAGATGGAACAGCACTTTCAATAAACGGTCTGCCTGAAATGAAGGTAGAAGAAAGCATTCCCTTGTATTTGAGTTCAGGAAGTAGCGGTTTGAAGGAATTGTCGATCTCTGGCATGGAAAATTTTGAAATGGATGTGAATGTATACCTGGAAGATTTAATACTGGCCAAAGTATGGGATATGAAAAATGGCAGCTATTCATTTGATTATGAAGCTGTTGATGACCAGAATAGATTCCTTTTGCATTTCGCGCCTCCCTCCGTATTACTGAGTGGGGATAATTCAATGTCCGGGGAATATGATATGGGATGCCCAGATATCCCTACATTTATCCAGTCGGGCGAATTAATCCTGGACCTGACTCAATCGGATAAATCGAAAAAGTTTGTGTCTGTTTACAGCATATCCGGTCAGCTTATCCTGCAAAAAGAATTCAATTCAAATGGAATTGAAAAAATCAATTTACCAGGAACAGCAGGTTGTTACTTATTGCATATTATTTCTGCTGGGTATAGCACGATAAAAAAAATAGTCATTCAATAAAAAAATAAATTATGAATAAAATTGCAATTGGGCTAATAGTCATGGTGTTCCTGACTTATATTGCACAAAGCCAAAACACGGTAATTACAGATGATGCCAGTTATACCTCGGGTGCTGCCTCGGCCATGCTGGATATAAAATCCACATCCAAAGGTTTGCTGATCCCCAGGGTAACGGCAACTCAGAAAGGAAATATCAGCAGCCCGGCAACAGGGCTTTTGGTTTACCAGACAGATGGTACACAGGGTTTTTATTATTACAATGGTTCAAGCTGGGTCCAGTTGGAAACAGCTTTCAGCACATCTTCGGATATTTCCGGAGCAATTTCGGACGAAACAGGAAGCGGGGCATTGGTATTTGGTACAGCTCCCACCTTTACAACTTCTCTGACTTCTCCATTGGTTATTGGCGGTACAGCTACTACTTCCGACCTCTCACTGAAAACCACTTCGGGGGTTGGAACAACCGGGGCAGACATGCACTTTTTGGTTGGAAACAATGGGGCCACTGAAGCGATGACGATACTTAATTCAGGGAATGTCGGTATTGGGACTACATCCCCATCGACACTTGTACATGCTACTTTAAGTGCTGCAACAAATCAAGAAGTATTAAGGTTAGATAATCCTGATGTATCAGGAGCTGGGGCAAGGTTAGATTTCTACGGTAACAGTAGTAATGTAGGTAGGATAAAGAGTTATTTCCAAAGCCAATGGCAACTTGGTTTAGGTGTATACGGGAATTTAGAAGTAATCACTCTCCGAACATCAGGAATGGGTGTTGGTACAAATGACCCCGGTAGTTTATTAAGCGTTGCAGGCGGAGCTACTTTAGGTGATGCGTACAAAAGTACAGCTGCACCAACGAACGGACTTATCGTGGAAGGCAACGTCGGCCTCGGCACGACCGCCCCACAATCACTGCTTGACGTACAAGGAGCAGCCGGAGCTGCCGGCATACTAACCCTGGCAAGTAAAGAACTAACAGTAGTAGATGGTGATCAACTGGGAAGAATAAACTTCAATGCACCACTGGAATCCGATGGTTCTGATGCCATTCTGGCCGGGGCTGCTATATGGGCAGAAGCTGATGCTACCTTCAGTACTACGGTAAACTCAACTGAACTTGTTTTTGGAACAGCTACTACTACTGTAGCTGCTGAGAAAATGAGGTTAACATCTGATGGTAAATTGGGTATCGGGACAGCAACTCCTGTACATAAACTTCATGTGGTTGGTGGTAATATTGCTCTTAACAATACATACGGAGTGTATTTTGCAAACACATCTGAAACACCAGCATCTTTTATTGGAATGGATGCCGCAAATCACTTTAGTGCACGTCAGGGAAACACATCCGGAAGTGCATATTATGGTATTAGCAGTGGTGCAAACACAACTGGAGATATTTACTTGCAAACTGCCGGGGCAAACCGTGTCACTATCGATCAAGACGGCAATGCCGGCATCGGGACAACATCTCCTGCTGTAGGGCTCCAGGTAAGTAAACTTTCAGGGACCAATTATAGTGGAAATATCAGGATTTCAACCGATGGCCTGCAACATGGTCTTACGATTTTACAGGAAAATGCAAGTTACTCAAATCCGTTTACCGAAGCTACAGTGCAGGGATTTACCGGTGATGCCAATGATGCTGATTTTACCGGTATGCTTACCAACTGGGGTAGTGGAGGAGGAGGCTTAGCCATTATCGGAACTTCGAACTTTGCTGGAATCCCTGCTACCGCTATTTTAGCCAACCAGGCCGTTGACGGTACTGATAATGCAGCCATCTTTTTTGATGCAGCCCAAACGAATGGGAGCACAGGC
>JADHTG010000119.1 GCA_016776505.1 Bacteroidota bacterium | reverse complement strand
TCGGGATGGCCTCTTTTTTAGTATATTACTATACCTAATCTCAGTGAGAGTTCTTTGATCCTTTCGTTCAGTTTTTTATGAATCTTAAGGTATTCGATAGCTTCTTCCTGACTCAGATCTTTCTGTTTCATCTTTTTCTGATTCTCCTTCATCAATGATTGTAGTTTCCTGATCTCAAGATGTTTTATAGAAGAAGATATGTCTTTGCTATAATCAATCTCGGAACTAACAATTCGACCAGTTTTTTTTGACCAATTCTCACTGATATTGGAATCCATGAAAGCGGCTTCGCTTGCAATGTCCTGGAAAAGTTGATCAGCGTGCTGGACAAAATGTTTTATCCCGGGATAAATTTTGTTTTGTTGCTTAAAATCAACATAATGATTGAAAACTTTTTGCAATAGTGGATTTTCCCAATCATATTCCATGATATTCTCTAAAATGATGTCTGCACATTTCGATTCTTCATTAAATTCTTCATTGCCGGCAAGTATGAGTAAGTTGATTATAATTCGTTCTTGTTCAGAAGCAGTACTCCTCAAGAGTTTGTCTTCCAATCCGCTAACTGCAGGTTTTTCTTCCTCTTTTCTAACTTTTTTCGCAGATAATTGAGTGCGCCTGGCCCGTAATTGATTGTTTAGTTCCCGGTAAAGGATTTCTTCTTCAATATCCAGTTCTGAACTGAGTTCCTTTAAATAACTACTTCTATGAATGTGATTAGGGATCTGGATAATGGACTTAATAATATTCCGAACAGCTTCAGCTTTTTGAATAGGATCAGTGGATACATCACCAAATAAGAAGCGGGATTTAAAAAGGATGAAGTCGATCGCATTTTTTTTTAGGAAATGAACCAGTTCATTCCTGTCGTTTTTATGGCTGTAAGAATCAGGATCTTCCCCCTCAGGTAAAGCAATAATCCTCACATTTAGTTCTGCTTTCAGGGCTATATCAATTCCTCTTAAAGAAGCTTTGATCCCTGCTTCATCCCCGTCAAAAATAAAATTCAGGTTGTTTGAATACCGCTTGACTAACCTGGTGTGTTCAGGGGTTAGGCTGGTTCCGAGGGAGGCCACCACATTTTCAATTCCTGCCTGCTGCAAAGCGATCACATCTGTATATCCTTCCACGAGAAATACTTTTCCCTCTTTCTGAACAGAATGTTTTGCCTGGTACAAACCGTATAAAACCTGGCTTTTATTGTATACTTTGGTTTCAGGGGAATTTATATATTTGGCTTCTTTTGTGGCAGATGATAAGGTGCGACCACCAAAACCCAGTATACGCCCGCTCGCTGAATGAATCGGGAACATGATTCTTTTCCTGAAACGGTCAATTAAACTGCCTTCATTGGTCTTAATTGATAAGCCGGCACCAATTAAGAATTCTTCTTTATATCCTTTATTCAATGCTGCTTTGCTAAATGCATCCTTAGCCGATGGACTGAATCCTAATTGAAAATGCCGGATCGCATCCGGTTTTATTTGTCTTTCTTTCAAATAGGCTAATCCAACAGCTTTGCCATCTTCACTCTCCATTAAATAGGAATGATAAAACTCCTGCGCAAAAACCAATACAATGTATAAGCTGGAGATTTCATCTCTCTCCTGTTTTTGCTCATCACTTTCCTCTTCTTCCTTAATAGTGATGTTGTACTTTTTGGCCAGGTATTTAAGTGCTTCAGGATAATTGTATTTTTCATGTTCCATCAGGAAACGAACCGAATTCCCAGCTTTTCCGCATCCGAAGCATTTATATAGTTCTTTGGTTGGGGATACAACAAAAGAGGGGGTTTTTTCATCGTGAAACGGGCAAAGACCGATCATATTTACACCCCGCTTTTTAAGGTTTACGAAATCAATGATGACTTCTTCAACCCGGGCTGATGAAATAATTTTTTCAACGGTTTCTTTAGGGATCATAATTTGTTCTATCGGAAAAACAGGTATTGTTGACCTTTTTATCAAAGATACGATTTAGGCTCATGTGTGCATTGAGAAATTGAGAAATTGTTTACTCTCCGAAACTTTAGTGAAGGAGGGTTAAACTGACAAATTGATAAACTGATAAATTGTCAAATTGCATATTCTTCGAAATATTAGTGAAGGAGAGTTAAATTGCCTGTCCTCCGAAACTTTAGTGAAGGAGAGTTAAACTGACAAATTGATAAACTGATAAATTGTCAAATTGCATGTTCTTCGAAATATTAGTAAAGTAGAGTTAAATTGCCTGCTCTCTGAAACTTTAGTGAAGGAGGGTTAAATTGCCTGCACTAAGAAACTTTGGTAATGGAAAGTTGAATGCTATGTAGGACTGAAAAAAGAGCGGAATGATAGAGGTGGGGAATCTTATTATTTAGAGTTTGGCTGTGAAAGGATTTTTCAGACCGGAATAATCGACCAGGTCCACCTTTATTGCTCCCACACTGATTCCTGAATAAATGCGAATTGGGATTTTGTTATTATCATCACTGACCCATAAAGTCATATCTTCCTCGCTTTTAAAGACACGATCAACGATGAGAATAGGCTTTAAAACAAGGCATTTGAATTTACCTTCTCTTGTTTTTATGATGGTCTTTCCCATATATTTAACACCCGCATAATAGCACGAATCTTCAACAAATACATTGATCATAAAAGAATCCCCTATTTCGGCCTGGCCATAGTCAAAAGTACGCGCAAGGTATATGGCGGAAAGTATTTCCTGGGTAAAATTTCCTGTCGGTATGATCCTTTTTTTGCTGTTTGTTACCTCATTCCGGGCATGATTATAAACATAATATTCTTCCGAAAAAAATTTCCCTTCTTCGATAATTCGAAAAGATGCTGTGGGTGTAAAACTCCCTTCATCCACATAGGAGCTGTAATAATCCCTGACTTTGAAAAAAGGATCATAAAACCTGAAAGTTGAACCACTTCCTGTGATATGATAATGATGTTTTTTTTTCAGGATTTTGGGTTCTTCTTTGATTTCCGTGATAATTTCGCCTACCGGAATATTGATGTAAAGTGTGTACCAGAATTTATATCTTAGCTTTTCTCCATATTTAAAGGCATTGTTGCCTTCGAAAGAGGCCAAAGGATATTGTGCCCATGCATTTATTGGCAGGACAAAAATGATCAGTAGAAATAGAATAAATCGCATCACTTAATTTTTTACAATAAACAGTCCAAAATGCTGAATTGAATCTTTCAGTTATTATAAAGCCCGCCAAGATTGATAAATTTAAATGTATGACATGAAAATTAGTCAATTAGCTTTATTTTTGCCCATTGAAAATTGAACAAATGAATTCTCATTTTTATACAGTAATCATGGCAGGAGGGGTTGGAAGCAGGTTCTGGCCATTGAGTAAGCAGAGATATCCCAAACAGTTTTTAGATGTTTTGAATACAGGAAGATCTCTTTTCCAGGCTACTTATGAGCGTTTTGCACAGATTTGTCCCAAGGAAAATATTTATGTAGTGGCTAATGCCGATTACGGTCCGATTATTCGGGATCAAATCCCGGGTATACAAGATGACCAGATATTACTGGAACCTGCAGCCCGGAACACTGCTCCTTGTGTTGCTTATGCTATATATAAAATTACTCAAAAAGATGATAAAGCAACTATGGTTGTAGCTCCATCCGATCATTTAATTATGAATGAGGGGATTTTTTTGAAATCCATTCAAAGTGCATTTGAATTTGCCTTTCAAAATGATGTTTTGGTTACCTTAGGGATCACCGCCAACCGGCCTGACACCGGTTATGGTTATATACAATTTATTGAGGATCAAAGTACAGAAGGTTTTTTTAAGGTAAAAACCTTTACTGAAAAACCCAGTCTTGAAATTGCCGAAAGATTTGTTGAATCAGGAGAGTTTTTATGGAACGCAGGCATTTTCATCTGGAATGTCAAAGCAGCTGCTGATGCTATTCATAATTATCTTCCGGAAGTGGAAAGCTGCCTTGATTTTGATGAAGAAATTTATTTCACCGATAAAGAAGAGCAAGCCATCAAGCAAGCTTATACTGAGTGCCCGACCATTTCAATAGATTATGGCATTATGGAAAAAGCCGAAAATGTATTTGTACTGCCCGGAGATTTTGGCTGGTCGGACATTGGCACCTGGAATTCACTTTTCCAGTACGTGGAGAAAGACAAAGACAACAATGCCATCAAAGGCAAATTTATTTTTACCCGCAACACCAAAAATTGCATCATTAATATCTCCAACGATAAATTATTGGCTGTGAATAATGTGAAAGACCTGATCATTGTTGAGTCTGAGAACATTATTTTGGTAGCTGACAAATCCCAGGAGCAGGACATCCGTCATGTGGTGAATGAAATAAAATCCAAATACAGGGAGAAGTTTATTTAAAAAACCTCAACCCTGACAGGGTTTCACTAGTTTCGCATAATAAGAACTTCCTTTTGAACCATCAATCTTGAGGTAGTAATGCCCGGGTGGAAGTTGGCTGTTTTGAATCTGGAATTCAGACTGGAATATTTCCCGATATCTTTCAAGAATTTTACCTTCTGAATCTATAATTGTGATGGCATTAATTCGTTCATCCTTATGGACGAGTTTAATGATGAATTCGTTGCCTGTTGGATTCGGATAAACCACTATCTTGCTTTCATCCTGTTCCGCAATTGAGATATTATGCATGCTGTGGATGAAGTCTTTTTTCAAAATACTATCCATACAGTTTTCTGTGGAAATAACCTTTAAT
Organism: Bacteroidota bacterium; assembly: GCA_016776505.1. Classification (GTDB taxonomy): domain Bacteria; phylum Bacteroidota; class Bacteroidia; order CAILMK01; family JAAYUY01; genus JABINZ01. Next base: position 1,594 of record JADHTG010000119.1, on the reverse strand, counting down.
GAAACATCAAAATAACCCGTATCCACATAGGTGTTTTGCGGGTTTTGCAGGTTTGAGGTTTTCCCGTCTCCAAAATTCCATGTCCAGCTTGCAATGGCTGCCACATGGCTATATGTTTCATCATTAAAATAAATGTTTAGTGGTGAGTATCCGCTTGTGGAATCAACAGAAAAATCCGCTGTCACCTCATTGATATCTATAAAAACAGAATCCCGGACTTCCCTGCACACGGGATCTGTGGTTTTAATATGCAGCCAGTAACCTTTGTTGATTTTATCATTCACACCCATGATGTATTCGATGTATTTGCCTGTAATGGAACCTATATAAATACCATCAGACAGGGGAGACTTGATCCATTTAATTCCGTTTACGAACTGAGTTGTGGCATGGATGGAAAGTTTTTCCTCTTCACAAATGATGTTATCATCCCGGTTGATCTCAACATCGGCTTCCCCGATATGCACAGCCAGATCCCTGGAAAAAGTACAGTTATACGGATCCGTATAGGTGTAGGTGAATTGCTGCATGCCCTGGAGTGTTCCCGCATCAAAATAATGGCCATTTGTTATGGGGCCTGTCCACACCCCTCCTCCCGGAATTCCTATCAGTTTTACTAATTTGTATTCATGGCAATAGTCCGTAATATCATGTTCTGTTTTTGCACTAAAGTGGGCAGTATCGAAATAGAACACTTTGATAGTCGTGGAGTCGTAACCGATACATCCATTGTTGTTTAGGCTGTATGTGAGCCGGTGATTCCCCGGGCCGGCCTTTGCCGGGTTAAAATATGTATTGCTTTCAACACCTGTGCCTGACCATGTTCCTCCTGAAGGATAGCCATTGAGAGTGATTCTTTGGGCATTCATACAAAGATGGGGATAACCACCCGCACTGGCTTGAGGCGTTTCAAAAAGCATGAGTTTTTTATCGTCTGTGGTGACACATCCATTTGTATCGGTTACATGATAGTTGTAATAATAAGACACTCCGTTTCCACTTGCCCTGGAAATGTCAACATAATAATCCCCACTTATATTTACCAAATAAGGCCCCGTCCACTCAGAGGCCGGTGTATTGGGTGTCCCTGTAAGTTTATACAATTTATTTCCTGTGCAAATGGTATCATCCGCACCGGCATCCACCCGGGGAACTCCGTAATTTACAACAACTACAGAATCTGTTACTTTACATCCCAAACCATCTTCCACTTCACACACATAGGTTCCTCCTTTATAAACATCAATAAAATATAAAGTATCCAGTATTGTTGGGGATGGTGAAAGTCGCCAGGTATAGCTCATTAAATTGCTCTCATCCGGTTTGAAAGTCGCTTCCAAAGTGCTTTGTATTTGCGGACATTTCAGCACATCATTGCTCATGCTCAATGATATTTCATCAAGCAGAGCGCTCATGGATTGCGTTTTTTGACATCCGGTCGAATCTTCCACGGTAAATGTAAACAGCTTGTCAGAATTGATATAGGCTTTGATATTCAGCTGGGATGTATCACCCGTATTCCACCAGAAGCGTGTATTTCCCTTGTTGTTGATAATACTTGCTTTTATCAACAGACTGTCCGGATGACACAAAA
>JADHTG010000118.1 GCA_016776505.1 Bacteroidota bacterium | reverse complement strand
CAACCTTCCCTTATGCAATTGTGTCAGGGTCGGTTTTTAATTGATGAAATAGCAAAACAATATTTTTTCCTGATTTAGGGGGTGGTAAACTATATAAAGAAACAGGTTCTTCATAGTATTTCTCATGTTCAATATTCAGAAGAGCAAGTAAAGTTATAATTGTGTGACTGTTAAAGCAAATGTCTTCCTGAGGAACAGAGGGGAGATTAAAAAAATCTGTTACCTTAAAAAAATGCTTGACATCGCTACAGCAATTATCAGATTTTGATGTATTTAAACAAATATTAGATGTGCAGGAACAGGAAGGTACATCAGAGTTATGCTCACAAGTGATCTGCGATGCAATTAAACTTTGTTTTTGTATTTCTGTATCTGAACAATAATGGGTATACAACGTAAATCCGGAAGTAGCGGTTAAAAATAATACTACAGCAAAAAAGATTGCCAAATATGTTATTACAGTCTTCAAATTAATCGCGAATATTCATAGTAACTAATGTGCAAATTTAAGGAGGTTTTTTAGTAGCGTTGTTAATCAGATGTTAAAAATGGTTAGAGAGTTAGAAGACCGAAGTCAGCTTGCTTCTGACTTCGGTCTTCCCGCTTCGGCTCTCTAACCCTTTTTATAAATCTCACCAATCAAATTGCTGTACTTCTTTATTACAACTTTGCGTTTTAGTTTTTGGGTTGGCGATAACAAGCCATTGTCGGGAGTCCACTGGTCGGCCACCAGGCGGAAAACTTTAATCTTAGCCACATGGTCGAGCTCCTTGTTATATTTATCAACTTCTACCTGGTAGCGGTCGATTAATTTTTGCTTGATAATCAGGTCATCATTATCGCGGAAAGTTACCTTGTGTATAGAACACCACTTATGTAAAAACTCAAAATCAGGAACAATAATAGCGGCGGCGAATTTTTCGTTTTCGCCAACAACAATAATCTGTTCAATAAACTGAGATTCTTTAAATTGGTTTTCAACAGGCTGCGGGGCAACGTATTTTCCTCCCGAAAGTTTAAATATTTCCTTTTTACGATCGGTGATAGTTAACATCCGGTCTTCATCCAGAGTGCCAATATCGCCTGTATGAAACCAGCCATCTTTATCAATGACTTCTTTGGTTTTTTCGGGATCTTTATAATAACCAATCATCAGGTTCGGGCCTTTTTCAAGAATTTCGCCATCTTCGGCAATCATAACATCAAGCTCTTTAGGAACTACGCCCACGCTTCCAAATTTAACACCCGGAAACGATGAATTATTTGCCGAAATAAGAGGGGATGTTTCGGTTAAGCCATAACCTTCCTGAACTATAATCTGGGCAGCCCAAAAAATGCGTGCCAGGCGTGCCTGCAATGCAGCTCCTCCGCTTATAACCCCTTTTAGTTCCCCACCGAGAGCTTCGCGCCACTTGCTAAATATTAGCTTGTTGGCAATTGCCAGCTTTGCATTATAAATAGCACTTCGGTTAACCGGATTAGGATCATAACTATCTCCAACCCTAACTGCCCAGAAAAACAAAGCTTTTTTAATACTGGAAAGTTCCCTCCCTTTATTTATTATTTTATCGTACACTTTTTCAAAAACCCGCGGAACGGTAATGAATACATTTACTTTAATTTCGCGCATGTTATCACCAATAGTTTCAATGCTTTCGGCATAGTAAAGGGTAAGCCCCAGCGACTGCCACAAATAATTGCCTACCCGTTCGAGCACATGCGATAAAGGTAAAAAACTCAATGCGCGATCTCCAGCTTTAAGGTAGGTAACAAACTGGTGCGCCAACATAAAATTACTTACCACATTATTATGAGAGAGCATTACTCCTTTCGAAAGCCCGGTTGTGCCGGAAGTGTAAAGCAGGGTTAACAAATCATCGGGCTTAACATCATCGCGGCGGGAAATAAGCGTTTTTCTAAGTTCCTCATCTTTCGAAATTCCGAGATCGGTAATTTCGCGCCAGTTATGAGCTCCTGCTACTTCGTCAATTGTATAAATTTCTTCCAGATTAAGGGTTTTTTTAAATATTGGAAGAAGCTTATTATAAAGCTCTTCGCTCGAAACAATTAATATTCTTGAATCGGAGTGTGACAGTATGTGGAGATATTCCTTATCGCTGATAGTTGGATAAATACCCACATGAACGCATCCAATTTGCGACATTCCAAAATCAATAAAATTCCATTCGGGCCGGTTATTGGTAATGGTAGCAATTTTATCACCTTTGTTAAATCCCATGGCCAAAAGCCCAAGGCTGAAAGCATCAACATTTTTACGGTATTCGCTTGTGCTAAAGTTTTCCCATTTTCCGTTACGCTTTACCGATAGAGCAATTTCTTTATTAAAATTTTCCTCGGCATTTGTAAGTACATCAAAAGTTCGGGTAATTTTTGCCATGTTGTTATAAGTTGGTAAGTACTGCCAAAAATATGATTTATTATTGACAAATTTTACAAACCCCAACTGGATTAATTTTACAACTTAATCTAGTGTAGAACCAGATGGGTTCACCTACCCGTAATACTAGTCAATAAGCTCGTTAGTTTTGTCTTATTATAGGTAGCCACACTTCTAATATCTCGACACAAATAACGAATAGTTTAAATAGGTACAATCATTCATTATGCGTCGAAATATTAATATACCTTTGCTCTATCATAACTAACAAAACTAATTTTAGATAGTGTCTAAATGTAACTACTATGAGATCTATTTTAAGCGCATTAATTGTTTACATGTTGGCAATCATGGCTCCTCAGTGCTTCGCACAGGATGACAGCTTTAACATTCACAATGATTCCTTGAATCTTACTGTTTTGCATGTGAGCATAGACAATTTTTATGTGTCTTACCAGTTAAATGCCTATACCAAAGAAACCAACAAACAACCAGCTATTTATTCTGTTCTACATCAGAATATTAAGGATATAAGCAATCAGAGAGGCATTGAGATTCTATCGCCACACCATCGAGGACAAAGAGATGGGAATAGATCAACCATACTCGCTGCCTATCTTCCAGATGATTTTAAGGCACCTTCCTTCAACGTCAATGTAGAAAAGCGTCCAGACAATTAAACTGTTAACTTATCATTCCTCATAATGAAAAATAAATTTCCTATCCTATTGTTTTTGTTTGTACCATTAATAATGATGGCACAAAAGATTGAGAATACCCAGATTAAATCGATGGTGGAACAGTTCAAAACCGATCCCAAAGGTCCGTATAAAGATATTCGATGGTTCTGTCCCGATGGTACTACACGCCCACCCCAGGAACGTTGTCCTGAACCCGGATTACAACGTGCCCGTTACAAAGATGCGGTTAACTCACTCGGCAACACCAACCACATTTACCTGGGACAGATCCTGGCCAAAACAGATTTCGTCGAGTTTTGGGATGAGGATAATTACCATTCGAGGTTGAAACAATACGAACTTGAACATTATCTGATGCGTACTGATAACGGTTGGATCCTGCGGAAAGCACAATTCTACCGCGGGGCATTTCAGGCAGAGGACGAAGAAAACTGGGGTATAGAATTTTTTAACTGGCTGTTATCCGACGACAACCGCATAGAGCAAAACTTTTTCCTTGTCAGGGAAGCAGCCAAAGACGTTCCCCACCAGGGTGATGACAACAATACCCAACTCATCCGTTCCTTATCAAAAGAAATTTCCGACAGCGTCCCTTCCTTCCTGAATATCAGGGTTAAAATTCATGGACAACCAGGATTCGAAGATGTTCAAACGGTTATAAAATTCAGGGACAATTATAAGAATAACCTTACGGCAAATCAACTTAAAAAGATGTCCGACCTTATCAGCAACATGGAAGTTGTATATCAACCGGTCGATATGAATTCACTCAGAAAGTACCTAAAATACTTCCCAAAAGATACAGAAATCGCGAAATCGATTCAATTATTTATAAATCAATACAATGGAAAATCTGGTAAAGATAGGGTGATCGAGTTGTCGAAAATGATATGGATGATCCGTGAACAGTTACTGACCTATAAAAAGAGTTCCGGACGATTGGCTTTGTTGGATGTTTCCATCAAGCTAGAAGACATCCTGTTCCGGGAAATGAAATCATGGGAAAACAAAACACTTAACGACTTGTTGACAAAAACCTACTATCTGGGCATGGCGTCTGCTGGCAGTGGCTACCTTGAAATGTGGGAGTGGAACAAGATACAATCCGGGTTGCAACCGCCGACCAATGCTTCTATCACTTTTGTCGACCTTAACAACCGCATGGAAATTTCACGGCGGATGTTGGAATGGTGTGTAGGCATGTCGCGGGGCAATTACAAGGATGTCATCGAATTATACAATGGTTTTGAACCACTGGCAACAGGCTTTATCGACGATCGTATCCGTTCTTCCATTTTGCTTTACCTGGGAGATTGTGTAAGTGAGCTGGGCGAATTTATTTCCAAAGAGGCCAATTTGTCGAACAAGGTGATGGACATTCCAGGCCAAAACCACATCAGGGGTATTAATCCTGGGTATGCGATGGGTGAGCTTGTGGTGATTAATGAAATTACCGGAAACACTGCCATCTCCAGCGACAAAATCTATGTATTCAACCATCCACCAGCCGATTTAAAACCGGTAGCCGGGATTGCTACAGTTACCGAAGGAAATATGGTTTCTCATGTGCAATTGCTGGCTCGCAACCTGGGGATCCCCAACGCGGTGCTCTCGGACGAAAATCTGGAAGCACTTAGAAAATACAGTGGACAAAAAGTGTTTTATGCGGTTTCAAACAAAGGAACTGTCATTATGAAACCTGTGAATCAGATGACAGAAAACGAGAAAAAACTCTTTGAAACAAAAAAACGCAGCGAGGCAAAAATCACCGTACCCGTCGACCGGATCAATCTGAAACAGACCACCATACTTAATCTTCGGGGGGTGAATGCCTCACATTCCGGTATCTTGTGCGGACCAAAAGCTGCTAACCTGGGGCAGCTAAAACTGATGTTCCCTGATCATGTGGTTGAAGGAATGGTGATCCCTTTCGGGATTTTTAAAGACCACATGAATCAGACCATGCCTGGTAAAATAACAACTTATTGGGAATTCCTAAATGATATTTTTAATCAGGCAGACGGCATGCTAAAACAAGGCAAAACGGATGCGGAAATTGAAATGTTTACCCTGGGTCAACTGGAAATATTACAAAATGCCATCAAGGTGATGCCGCTTAAACCAGAGTTTGTGGCCGAACTTGAAAAATCATTTTCAGGGATATTTAGAAAAAAGATGGGTAATATTACTGTGTTTCTTCGCAGCGATACCAACATGGAAGACCTCAAAGATTTCACCGGGGCAGGTTTAAATCTGACTCTATTCAATGTAATTGAGAAGGAAAAAATCCTTAACGGAATCAAAGAAGTGTGGGCATCTCCTTATGCGGAGAGAAGCTATAGTTGGCGGCAGCGTTATTTATTAAATCCTGAAAATATATATCCGTCCATCCTTGTTATTCCGAGTGTAGATGTCGATTATTCAGGTGTTTTGATCACCAAAGGTATCCTCACTGAAAGCGACCTGGACCTGACCATTGCCTTCAGTCGCGGAGCCGGTGGTGCTGTGGAAGGGCAGTCTGCTGAATCCTATTTACTCAAATCGGATGGCGAAAATAGTTTGCTTTCTCCCGCCAGAGAACCTTTCTACAATACGCTTCCATTAACAGGAGGAACGGAAAAAAAATCAGCCACCTTCGAAAAACCCATCCTCAGCGACAATAACCTGGGTCAAATTCGTGATTTCGCAAAAGAGGTACAAAAGGACATGGCCACCGATTCCAGGACAAGATCAGTCGGACCATTTGATATTGAACTGGGTTTCAAAGACAACCATATCTGGTTGTTTCAAATCCGTCCGTTTGTGGAAAACAAGAACGCCACACGCTCCGAATACTTAAAATCGATCACCCCTGCACTGCCTGAAGGCAAATCAATCCCGCTTAACACTTTACTGCTGAAACCATGAAAAAACTAAAATTAACAATGATAGCTCTTTTCCTGTTGACCTTCGCTGGTGAAACTATAGCATATCCGTGGGACGGTTTTTCGATGACCGCAATTCGCCGTTTATTCAGGCTGCAATTAATCATGGAGGGTGTCATTAAAGATTCAAAGCCTGTACCCGGTGCACAAAAAAAGCTTAGCCAGATACAACTAAATTTAATGAATACTAAAGGCGATAGTATGGCTGTTTTTCCAGCTTTGAATCCGGCCTTGCAGAAGTCGATTAATGCGCTCTTTCCTAACATGGACGAAAGCTACTCGCTTTGTGTATTAGATATTACACCAGGTAA
>JADHTG010000039.1 GCA_016776505.1 Bacteroidota bacterium | reverse complement strand
GACATGCAGCTCCAGCAGATGCTGCAACGTCATTCATCGATGAAAGCAATACATTGGCTTCTAAATTTGGAAAACTGATATTCAGTGTATTGGGTAATCGTTTCTGCGGGTGCCCATTCAAACGGATGTCGCTTAATTCAGCTTTTAAACTGGCATATAATTTATCTCTAAGCTTCAGGAAATGCTTTTGATTACTTTCCAGGTCCTTGTGCGCAATTTCAGCCGCTTTTCCCAATCCAATTATCTCCAGGACATTTTCAGTTCCTGCTCTCTTGTTTTGTTCATGATCTGCCCCATGCATCAGTTTTTCGAGTTTAACTCCTCTTTTGATGAACAAAGCACCAATTCCTTTAGGGGCATAGAGTTTATGACCTGCTATGGATAGTAAATCTATTCCCATTTCGCGGATATCCACTTCGATTTTGCCCAGGCTTTGGGCGGCATCTGTATGAAAGAAAATTTGGTGTGCTTTGGCAATTTGTGCAATTTCTGAAATGGGTTGAATACTGCCTGTTTCGTTGTTTGCATGCATGACAGTGATCAATATGGTGGAAGGCTTTATGGCTTTTTGTACATCATCCTGGTGAACAATGCCAAATTCATCCACATCCAGGTAAGTGATATCGTAGCCATTATGGGAGAGATATTTACACACTTCTATGACTGCTGGATGTTCAATTTGTGTGGTGATAATATGATTTCCTTTGCTTTTATTTGCATAGGCAATTCCTTTGATCGCATAATTATTGGATTCGGTTCCCCCACTGGTAAAAACGATTTCGTCGACATGGCAATTGATTGAAACGGCAAGCTGTTTTCTGGCTTTTTCAACTGCTTTTTTTGTGGTGATCCCAAAAGGGTGTGAACTCGAAGGATTGCCAAAATAATGATCCAGAAAAGGCTTCATTGCATCAGCAACCACAGGATCAATCGGGCTTGTGGCATTGTAATCAAGATAAATCATGCGCATCGATTTAAAGGCAAAGAATTATGTTGTAACTTCGTTTAGTACAGAATTTAATTCTGCTTAATTCAAAATTGATTTCAAAACTACTAAATATAATGATGCTCTATCCATCAAATTGGCAGGAGTTTGATAAATAAACGAATAGAAATATGAACAGATTATGGATGATGCTGCTTATATGTCCCCTTACTTTGTGCGGGCAGGACTATAAAAATATAAAGGGCTATAAATACTTAAACCAATTAACTGCATCATTGGGTTACGACTTAAATCCAGGACAGATTGAGAAAAATGGAAATTATTATTTGTTTGCTTTCCAGGATACTGGCGCTAACGGAATGATCCATCGCTATCGTGTTCGTAAAAATGGTAAAATTAAATTAAATCGGGAAATAGGTGTAGATCAATTTCAGAACAGGAATTTTGCCGGGCAGCTTAGTGTTAGCGGGGATAACCAGACCATGGTATTCACCAGTTCTTATTTAGATGCCTGGGGAAATAATGAATTGTGCATTTCAGGCTATGATGCTCGCAGCAATAAATACTCGGATATCCGGCTATTGGGTGAAATCAATGACAATGAACAAGCAGAAGCCTATCCATGGATATCTTCTGATGCCTTGAGAATATATTATACATTAAATAATAAGGTGTACTACTCCTCCCGTCCAAATGGATCAGTGGCATTTAAATTTCCCCAGGAATTAAAAGTGGATTATCCTTGGGATGATTTTGATTGTATTTCCTGCTGGTTGGCAAATGATGAATTAACGATCTACCTCACGGGTGAACAAAGTGTGTATAAATCTGTGAGATCTAACATCCGGGAAGAATTTGGTGCTCCTGTACTGTTATTAAGCGGATTTGAAAACTTTATATCCGGTTTTTGCATCAGTGAAAAGAATAAGCTTGCATTTATTTTCTATAGCGGACTCATTGAGGATGATGATGAATTTGTGGAAGAAAAAGAAATGATCCTTATTTATAAAATTAAAAAATAGTTAAAATACCTTCAAATAAGGAGGGCAGTATCTGTCATATTTCATATAGTGCTATTTCATCAAAGCGAACACATGATCTCCCTTTTGAGCACATTAAACTCACTTATTTAATTTTTATTATTTTTACCGGAATCTTTAAATGGCTTCAATTCGATGCAATCTGCATTACTCATAATTTTCTATTTTTTTACGCCCATTCTCATCAATTTCATATGTTATAAATATAGTTTTGCCAGGAAAATTGGAGCTGTTCTTTTCGCATATCTTATAGGATTAATAATTGGAAATGTGGGTATTTTCCCTGAAGCAAGTTTATATTTAAGGGAATTAATTACAAATAGCGATATAAAACTCACTTCAAGCTATTTGCAAGGTCTTGAAAAACAGGGGCTTATTTCTGGTTCTGATCTTTCTTTTTATTCTTTATATACTCTACGAGATACTTTAACTACCATCACAATAGCTTTTGCACTTCCTTTGATGCTGTTATCCCTGAATATCAGGGCATGGTTCAAAGTGGCTGGCAGAACTTTTCTTTCGCTGCTGCTCGGACTGGTTTCAGTAGTTATCCCGATTTTTATCGGCTATTTCCTGTTCAGCAAGCAAGTGGATGAGTCCTGGAAAATTGCCGGAATGATGACTGGCGTCTATTCAGGGGGAACCCCTAATCTGGCATCCATTCAAAAAGCGCTTGGTGTTGACAGCCTGACCTATATATTAACGCATACCTATGATCTGATTATGGGTGCTGTGTTTCTTTTATTTGTGATGTCAATTGGTCAGAGAGTATTGCTTCGGTTTTTACCGAAATACAGCTCATATGGAGAAAATTCAGTATCTGAAGCCAATGACTTTGAAAGTGTGGATCGAGATCCTTTCTTGTCTATCCTGAAGAAAAAACATATCCTCCCGCTACTTGTTGCTTTCGGGATAACCGTTTTAATCATTGGGATGAGCGCAGGAATTGGTAAGTTGATAGCCAGGGAATTTCAAATGATGGTCATCATCTTATCAATCACAACATTCAGCATCTTGATTTCCTTGATTAAACGGGTTAACAGAATTGAAAAAACCTTTGACACGGGAATGTATTTTATCCTTGTATTTAGCCTGGTGGTAGCTTCAATGGCTGATCTAAGAAATTTTTCCTCATCGCATTTGCATATTTTTTATTGGGTAGCTCTTGTTTATGGTGGCTCCTTAATTATTCATGTAGCACTGGCTGCCATTTTTAAAATAGATGCAGACAATGTCATTATTGTTTCAACTGCCCTGACCTGCTCTCCTCCTTTTGTGCCTGTTGTAGCTGCAGCTTTAAAAAATAAGGAAATTATTATTTCAGGCATTACAGTTGGAATTATTGGCTACGCAATTGGTAATTACCTGGGTGTTTCATTTGCCTATTTATTTAAATCCTTAGCATTTTAAGCAATGAAATTTTTAGAATTAGTAAATAAGCGGCAAAGTGTCAGAAAATATGCTCCAAAAGAGGTGGAGCAGGAAAAAATTGATACCATCATTGAAGCAGCCAGGATGGCCCCGTCGGCAAGTAATTCCCAGCCATGGCATTTTATTGTTGTTCAGGATCATAAAATACGGGAAAAAGTAGCCAAATCAACCTATAGCAAACTCATTCCTTTTAACAAATTTGCAAAGAATGCCCCAGTTTTAATTGTAATAGTCATGACCAATCCGAAAATAATCACGCAGCTGGGCGGCAGGATCAAGAAAAAGGAATATCCCCTGTATGATATTGGCATTGTATCGGAACATATGTGTTTGCAAGCTACAGAATTGGGATTAGGGACTTGTATGATGGGCTGGTTTGATGAAAAAAACATCAGCAAAATACTCCGGGTTCCTGCAAAATTTACGGTGGGAATGGTGATCAGCCTGGGATACCCGGCCGAGGGTTACAGGCAACGCATTAAAAGCCGGAAAAAAACAAAAGAAATAGTCAGCATTAATTTGTTCAACAGAAAGAGAAGTTAACGATTAATTTTTATAAGTCTATGAAAAAGAGCATATTATACAGTATAATAATTATCTTAATTAATTCAAATCTGGCTTTTACCCAGGAAAATGCAGATAAGAAGAGCGATACCGCAAGCATTGAAAAAACAAAAACGGGATGGACGTTTGGACTGTTGCCTGCTGTTGCTTTTGATTCAGATCTTGGCTTTAAATATGGAGGCTTGATCAACTTTTATAATTTTGGAGATGGCTCCACTTACCCTGATTATTTGCAATCGATTTACCTTGAAATCTCAAGAACTACCAAAGGAAGCGGGGTAAACCAGTTGTTTTTCGATTCTGAGCATCTTTTCAAAAATAAAAAAATCAGAGTTACTGCGGATTTGAGTTACCTGACTGAGCAGGCATTGGATTTTTATGGATTCAATGGGGCTGAAGTAAAATTCAACCCAGCGTTCCAGGAGGATGGAAATACTTCCTATATCTCCAGGATGTATTACCGGCATGCACGTAAAATGCTTCGGTTCTATACCGATTTTCAGGCTTATATCATCCCTGAGAAACTACGCTGGCTGGGAGGCCTGGCTTTTTATAATTTCAATATCAGCACGGTGGATATTAATAAATTAAACAAGGGGAAAGATGCTGCAGACATGCTTCCTGATACGAAATCCTTGTATGATAAATATGTTGAATGGGGTTTGATTGGAGCAGATGAAGCAGATGGAGGCCATAATCAGTTTATAAAAGCCGGGCTAATCTGGGACACAAGGGATATAGAGGCAAACCCGGGGAAAGGGATCTGGACAGAAGCCCTCCTCATGACCGCTCCTTCTTTTCTTGGAAATAACGAAAATGCCTTTACCAAACTGGCCTTTACCCATCGTCAGTATTTTACCCTGATAAAGAAACGCCTGACTTTTGTTTATCGCCTGGGTTACCAGGGAACCATTCAGGGCACAGCCCCATTCTATCTGCAGACTTTATTAATTAGCAGTTACTCCCCTTCTGTTATTACGGAAGGTCTTGGAGGTGCCAAATCATTGAGAGGAATAATGCGAAATAGGGTTGTAGGAGACGATATCGTATTTGGCAACTTTGAATTCAGATGGAAGTTTATCCGGGCAGTCCTTGGAGGCCAGAATGTGTATTTAGCACTAAACCCATTTGTTGATATCGGTAGAGTAATAGCACCTATTGAAGTGGATAAAGGACTGGTAGCTCCAGGTGAAATATATGCAAATTATTTCACAGCAAATGACGAAAAATTTCATTTCACCTATGGATGTGGCCTGCACATCGCATTGAATGAAAACTTTGTTTTGGCTCTTAATTATGGATTTGCTGCCGACAAACAGGATGGTGACAGAGGGTTGTATATTGGAACGAACTGGTTGTTCTAAAAATTAAAACTCTTCCAAAGTTCAAAACTTTGGAAGAGTTCAAAAAAAAGTGTAGTTACAAATTGATGTAGCTACACTTTCCTGATTTTAAAAATAATTTACTTCTTTAAAGCATCCCTGATTTCAGCCAGTAATACTTCTTCGTTTGAAGGTTTAGGAGGTGCTGCTGGTGCTTCTTCCTCTTTTTTCTTGGTTTTATTCATTCCTTTGATGATCATGAATAACACCCATGCTACTATAACAAAAGCAATGATGGCGTTGATAAACAAACCATATCCCAATGCTACTCCACCGGCATCTCTAACAGCTGCTATTGAATCCATATTAATGGCCTCACCAACAGGATCTTTCAAAATGACAAAAAGATTGGAGAAATCGGGAGCATTGAAAATCGCAGATACAATTGGCATGATGATATCATTTACCAGCGATCCTACAACTGTTGCAAATGCGGCTCCGATAATGATACCAACCGCCATGTCAACCATATTGCCTTTTACAGCAAATTCCTTGAATTCTTTTAACATACCCATACAATAAAATTTTAAGGTTAGTGATTAGATGTGAAATTTTGCTCAAATATACCATAATTTAATTAGAATGGATTTAAAAAAAGTGAAAATTATTAGCGGTAAAGGGCTGAGATACAGTAATATCAAGCTTTTTCGCAGAGTGGTATGTGTATTTTTCGCATGCCTTTCTGCTTACTTCCAATAGAGATATAGATGAATAAATTTTGGATAAGAGTTAAAAAATTTCGATGGAAGACTTATTGTCTGGTACTTGCTTTAAGTCACTAACCCGAATTCAGGCTACAATTAAAATCCATTCAAATTCATAGTCACAGTAGGTATCAAAAGAAGAAAACCAAGAACAAACAGAAGAATAATGAGAGGAGTGACCCAGCGCACCCATTTTTCATAAGGAATTTTGGCAACGCTTAAAACACCCAGCAATACACCGGATGTGGGTGTGATCATGTTCGTAAAACCATCCCCGAACTGGAAAGCGACCACAGTAGCCTGCCGGGATAATCCAACGAGATCTGAAAAGGGTGCCATAATAGGCATGGTCAATGCTGCTTTAGCGCTTCCTGATGGAATGACCACATTGATGGCAGTTTGAATGACGTACATAATACCAACGGTGGCAATCTGCCCCAGGTCATTCATGGATTTTGACATCACATAAAGAATGGTATCAATCACTTTTCCATCTTCAAGAATAACGATAATACCCCCTGCTAATCCGACAATCACGGCTGCAGAAAGAATATCCTTACAACCTTCCAGGAACAACTTCACAATATTGCTCGCATTTTGTTTGAATGCCAAACCACTGAATATGCCCATGGCAAAAAATAAGGCAGCAATTTTCATGATATACCATTGATATCCCATGACTCCAATGATCAGAAACAGGATGGTGAAAGCAAGCATTATGAGAATGTAAAAATGAACGGATTTTTTTAAGGAAAAAAAGCCCAGAATGGCAAATAATCCGGTTAAAACTGGAATGAATGGAAAAGAGAGGGAAGCCCCGATACCGGAGTCCGGATCACCAATAGATATGGTTGTTACATTATACTTTAAGGAGAAAAGAATGAGGGAAGCCAATAAAATAAAAAAAGAAATCCAGGCTGAAACAGGAGTGTAATACTTTAATTTTTCAGTTTCTTTACTTCCAAGTTTTCTCCAGTATGCATCTGTGGTGAAAACCAGAGAAGATTCAGGCTTTTTCTTTACCTTATTTGCATATCTCAATACAAAAACGATCCCCAAAGTGGTAATTACCAACCAACAAAATAAGCGATAATAAATCCCTGAATAGAGGGGAAGCTCTGCAATCCCCTGGGCAATTCCAATCGTGAAAGGATTCAGAAATGCACCCGCGAAACCCAGACCCGCAGCAACAAATACCATGCATACTCCAACAATGGAATCATAGCCCATGCTGATTGACAGCGGAACTAATATGATGATAAAAGCAATGGTTTCTTCGCTCATTCCAAAAACAGCTCCAAAAATGCTGAACATGATCATGATAAGGGCAATGATGAGATTGTTTACTCCTATCCAACGGATTAATTTGATCTTCTCAAATTGGCGGGTCATGCGGATAAAAGCAAAGATGCCCACATCAATGGCTTTGGTGTAATTCATGATCCAGAAAGCGCCGCCTATCATCAATATAAAAACGATGATACCTGCCTGCCGTTCAAATCCCTTAAAAAGAGCTGAAAAAACCTGCCAGCTTTGAGGCTGACTTTCAGTTTCCTGAAAAACAACTGATGTCACTTCGCCATCATCAACAACATGTGTTGTTTCAACATATTCACCCCCTGGAATGATCCAGGTTAAAACAGCTGCAATGAGGATAATATAAAATACAATGGCGTAGGTATGTGGGATTTTCCTGAGCATCCTTTGAATTTAAATATTCAAAACTTATGCGAAGATAATCTGGGAAAATTAAATGATTTTAAATGGAGGGATTAAATTTACGTTTTCTTGTTTCTGCTGCGCCTTCTGCGAGGCTGTGACGAGCAAAGGATTGCTGGTATGCTTAATTAAGGTGGACCAAATTTTGCCGGATTACACAAATTCTTTTTTTTCAAAGCACTTCGACCGCAATCCATGCAATAATAACATGCATCTCTGATTAGATCCAAAAATAAAAGCCTTTCTTTTCGCTGAAAATCTTTCTTGACGAGCTTGCAAAGGGTTGTTTTCGTGTAATCTTTCATTAATGGGAATTGAATTCAGGCTGTTCATAATAACAATTATAATTCCAAAAAGTCAATAATTTCATAATTTTACATGCTTAATGTGAATGAATTAATCTTTTAATTTCATGAAGAAGTTGATTTTTCCCATCCTGGTACTCGGTTCATTTCTGTGTCATGCACAATTAAAAATTCCGCTATCTTATTCAAACCTGAATATAGATCATAGCGGGGGATTACGGTTCGAGAATCAGATCAGTAAAATAAATGCATTCGTCCAGGCTCCGGAATTTACTTTATCCAATTTAATCGGAAATCCGACAGGCAGTGCCAGGGGCATAGATTTTAATTTTAGAATGAAAAACTTCAATGGAACCCTCTTTTTTGGATTTATTCCTCAGGATGATTCAAAGCATCCCTTTCCTGTCTATTTTAAAAAATCAACACCTATTGAAAACGGCCTGGCAAGCGTGAACATAAAAGATCAACTGTCGGGCATGTATGATATGGTGAACTGGAGCCAGAAAGAAAAAGGCGTATTGGGTTACCGGCTTGTTTCTGAAACAGGCAAATTACTTTACGATGGAAAAGTGGCTTTTAAAGGAAGCGGTCCTTTCCAGGTGGTTCCCACCATCATTGAAGGTCCTTTTATAAATAAACTGACTGATGACAATTGTGTAATTTCCTTTGTTACCAACAGGGCTGTTTTAGCCAGTATCAAAATAGAATATAAAGTGGGCTATGACACTAAAATTAAGGAATACAGGGATGCAACCTCAACAAAAGTGCATGAAATAGAATTGAGTAAATTAATTCCTGAAACTGATTTTATTTACGAAATAAGCTATGGAGGCGAGCCTCTCCAATTCAGCTTTACCACCCCGCCTGAAAAGGGCAGCAGGAAGCCCTTCACATTTGCCTATGCAAGCGATTCCCGCTTTGCTGCGGGCGGAGGGGAACGTAATTTATACGGCACCAACTATTACATCATGAAGAAAATAATGGCCCTGGCTCATTATGAAGGTGCTGCTTTTATGCAGTTTACCGGTGATATGGTAAATGGATACTGCATTGATAAAAAAGAAATTGAAATCCAATATGCCAATTGGAAGCGTTCAATTGAAACTTTTGCTCATTATATGCCTGTTTATGTAGGGATGGGAAATCATGAATGTGTCATGTGGTTATTTATTGATGAAATTTCAGAAAAGAAATACATGATTGATAAATTTCCCTTTGAGACAGAATCTTCAGAGGCTGTCTTTGCCGGGCAGTTTGTTCATTTTGAAAATGGTCCTGAAGGAGAGGATGGCAGTAGCTATGACCCGGATCCACGATCTACTGATTTTCCAACTTATAAAGAGAATGTATATTATTATGTGTACGATAATATGGCTATGGTGGTACTTAATTCAGATTATTGGTATGCACCCAGTTTATTTTATAATGTACTGACCAGTGGAAATATTCATGGATATTTGATGGATAATCAAATGCAGTGGTTAAGGCAAACACTGAAAAAACTGGAATCCGATAAAAGCATAGATCATGTGTTCATTACACAACATACACCTGTTTTTCCTAATGGGGGTCATGTAGCCGATGATATGTGGTATGGAGGAAATAATTTACCCCGGCCTGTTGTTGGAGGAACTGCAGTGAAAAAAGGGATACTTGAAAGACGGGATGAATATTTGCAATTGCTCGTCAATGAAAGCCCCAAGGTTGTTGCCATACTTACGGGAGACGAACATAATTATAACAAGCTGGAACTGGGTCCGGAAACTGAAATATATCCGACTAATTATAAAAAAGAAAAAATAAAACTGAATCGCAAGCTGTTTCAGATCAACAATGGTGCAGCTGGTGCTCCTTATTATGCTCAGGAAGTAACACCCTGGACACCTCATGTTAGTAATTTCTCCACACAAAATGCCCTGGTTTTGATTGACGTGGAAGGAACTAAAGTGAAGGCCAGGGTTTTAAATCCTGATACACTGGAATCAATCGATGAATTTATTCTCAGGGAATAGTTTGTAGGCATAAAACCTTTTAGCCATTATCTTCGTCATTTGAAAAAAGAAATACCACCATGAGGAAATCCGTCTTAATTGCTTTTATTCTTTTATTCACTTTTAGCTTTTCTTTTGCTAAAATCAATTTTATTGAAGTCGATACAAAACCGCAATGGGAAGAGATGATTTCAACTGCCAAAAAGGAAAATAAGATCATATTTGCCGTGATCTATGCTGAATGGTGCGAACCCTGCCAGGAACTGGATGCGAAAACCTTTTTGGATAATGATTTATCTACTTATATGAATGCGAATCTGCTGGCTGTGAAAATTAGTTCAGAAAAAAGCTTTGGGAAGGATATGATTGAAAAGAGGCAAATCAAGAATGTTCCGGTCATGTACATAATGGATCCTGCTGGCAATATCATAAGTGAAGAGATCAGGGGCTACCGGACAGCTGGAAAGCTATTGGATGCTGCAACTTATTTCAAGCAGCAATACCAGAAACTCCTTGATCTGAAAGAAGAATATTACAGCATAAAACGAAATCATGATATCGAGTTATCCTATGCTTTTATGCTATTGCATCTGAAATACGCAGAAGAAGCTGAAGTTGTTGCCAACCAATATTTTCGAAATATCGAACTATTTTCTTATGCCCCGGAGGAATGGACTCTTGTGAAGCAGTATGTTAACGATGTGAATGAGGCTGTCACTTTAAAGGTAGTTGCAGAATCTGATGCATTTAAAGCCGTAAACGGAAAGGCAGAAGTAGATGCTTATTTAGGAGATCTGTTCAGGTATAATTATGCATTAGCAATCCAGAAAAGGGATGTAAAGCAGCTGGAAAATACACTCTTGCTGGTTGATAAAATCGATTTTTCTGATGCTGGTTTGATGTATTTGAATAAATATCAAATCAGGGAATTTTTCAGGATTTCGTTTTACGAAAGAATAAACGATTGGAATTCCTACGCAAAAACAGTGGATGACTATGTCGCCAATAACCAGGTGGATGATAAAGACATGAGGAATTTTATCCAGAATTTTTATATCCATGTGATAGACATCGAGCTGATGGATAAAGCTGATTCCTGGGCCTCAAAGCTTTTGAAAAAAGACAAAATATTTCAGAATTACGTATTGTATTGCCTGACTCAATATAAAACCGGTTCAAAATCAAAGGCATTTAAACTGCTCAAAAAAGCTGAAAAGAAGGCCCTTACGGAGGATGATTTCAAAGTTATTGAAAATATCAAGCAGGAATTTGGCAGGGATTTAATAAAATAAGGTGAGTTCGATCTATTAAGATAAGTAAATCAAGTGTTTATCTTCAGCTGTCTTCGTGGATTCCCTGCTTGCCAGCAGGCAGGTTCATACATTCTCATGTAATATATTTTTTTGACACAAAGATTATCGAAGATAAAGAAGATTCACGAAGCATAATTTCTTAATCATATTTTATAAAGAAATGAAGAACAGCTTTTTATATCGAACTCACGTTCATATTACTTCAGTCGATACAACAATTTTTAACAATTCTTTTTGATCAAAACCAGAAAACTCATCAATTTCTCAAATACTGGTTCCAGAAAGATTGTTCCTGAAAAGCATTCCAGAACAAAAAAACACCTGCCAGGGCAAGAGGTAAGAGCGCAAAGACAAACCAAAACGTTTGAGTTTTAACTGCCACAATCAGGGGCAGGCAAATTAAAACAGCCGACCCCAAAATATAGACCACTCCAAGCAGGAAGAGTACAGCCACACCAAAAAAATAATAGCGGCTGCTTTGAAAAGCTTCACATTCCTTTTGAAAAGCTTCAAAATCCATTTCAGCCATTTTTTTTGCCTTCACATGATAGGCCTGCATTTTGTCAGCATAGGTGTTTTTTAAGAATGTTTCCTCATGTGAATGGCTCTTTTCATTCATTAAATATTCATAGGCTTCAGTGATCCTGATAAAAATGGCAGCTGCTTGAGGAGATTTATTCAGGTCGGGATGAAATTCAAATGCTTTTTTCCTGTAAGCCTTCTTAATGGTATTTTTGTCCGCATGACTGTCAATGCCCAATAAATCGAAATAAAGGTGAGTATTCATCAATTTTAGATACTTGATTATAACGCCTAAACAAAGCAATTGGTATGGCCTGAAAATACAAAATGGACCATGCTAAATTAAAAACTGCTTAATCAACGCGTGTTCGATACATTAGTATGGTCTATAAAGGATATATAAAATCGCCACAAAGAAACCAGACCTCCAGCTTGCACATAAGTTGACTTGTCGAAAATACAGAAATTCAATGATTTGTAATTATTTTTATGTCGAAATTTCGTTAATTAAGGATTGAAAGAATGTATCGAAAAGCAGATTTCAATGTTACTTTTTACTCTCCTG
The DNA here is from genome assembly GCA_016776505.1 of Bacteroidota bacterium. Taxonomy (GTDB): domain Bacteria; phylum Bacteroidota; class Bacteroidia; order CAILMK01; family JAAYUY01; genus JABINZ01. The sequence continues at coordinate 19,854 of JADHTG010000039.1, read as the reverse complement.
CAGTTTATCGTATGAAGAGTTGAGGTCATCCAGTATGACCTGGGTTACATCAAAGGAATGATCGGCATGGAGCATGGTATTGTTAATGGAATTATGAGCCATAATAAAAGTATATTTCGCATGCTTGTTAAAACGGGCAACTGCATTAAATACACTGTCGTATAACTGACTGGAAATCTCGTCCTGTTTTTCCATTAAGGCATTGCTGGCACGGGTTCTGTAAGCTTCCAGTTCCTCATTCTTTTTGCTGAATTCAGATTCGGCCTGTTCTTCGGTGATCAATCCCAATTTTACTTTGTAAATATAATTCTTGTATTCCTCCTCCAGTGTTTTCATTTTGTTCATGACCCTTTTTTCAGCAGCAATTTTATCGTTCTGGATGATGCTGATCTGGTCCATGTAATATCCATAGTTAGATATGATAGTATCTGTATTCACATAGGCGATTCTAAGTGCTGGCATTCCATTTGAATCGGTTTGCAAGGCTGCCTCACTATCCGTTTTTGCTTGTATTATACCCCCTTTATTATTTGTAAAATGAAGTATAAATAAAACAATAATCGCGACTGCGAAAACAATATTTAAAATCAGGGATGTTTTTTTCACTGCTGGATACTTATTTGTTATTAAAATGATTTTGCATTTATCAGACCAAAAGCAATGGAACTTCCCTTGTCAGAAAAATTGCGGATTACTTTGAAATTATGGTTCGGGTAATAATAGTTGAATGATTTAACCCCTATAGAAGGAAGGTCGAGCGAAGTTACTTTACTGGAAGGATAACCCATAAAGGTTTTCACAATGTCGGCGTTTTTATTGATCACATCAATCGTTAATAAAATCCTGGAGTTACCCACCAGGTATTTGCTGAATCCTTTATATAAGATTATTTCTTTCAGGACTATGCCGTTAATATCCCAGATAAAATAGGCCAGTGGAATATTTTTACCATCTATCTTTTCTATATCATAGAGGTAATAACGGTTGTCATTAAAAGGATCTACCCGGAAGAAGATATTCGGTTTGGTATCAACTATTTCCAGTGCCTCATTGATTTCCATCTTAAAGCTGATACCAAAAACCAATATTTCATTGGCCTTAATGGTGGCATATTTGGTGATATCGGTTTTAGTGATTTCTTTATAAGTCCTTTTTTGATTACTGCCGTCATCTGTCTTAAAAGGGAAGGCAGTTACATAAAAAGTAACTAAAAAACTCATGAAAGCGATGACATAGCTTTTTCTTTTCATCATATATTAATTAGCCATTTCAGAAATGAACTTAATTCTCATTAATTGTAATTCTTCTTGGGTTACATATTCAGGTCCAATTTCATCAATAGCTTTTTCCAGGGAATCGTTTTCAGCATGCCTGAAATAATCAAATATTTCATCCTGAAAATCCAGATCAAGAATTTCATTTACATAATAATTGATGTCTACCTTGGTTCCTGAATATACAATATTTTCAATCTCTTCCACTACTTCCTCCAAACTCAGACCTATTGCTTTAGCAATATCTTCAAGCTCTATTTTTTTGTCAATATTCTGAATAATAAATACTTTGTTTTTTGACTTTTGTGCAACAGATTTTATGATGAGATCCTCTGCTCTGTCAATTTCATTTTCTTCCACATATTGAGCTATCAGTTCAAGAAATTTCTTCCCGTAGCGATTTGCCTTGGTAGCTGAAACACCCACGATCTGGCTTAATTCTTCTTCTGTAATAGGATATTTTATGGCCATTTCTTCGAGAGAAGGATCCTGGAACACCACATAGGGAGGAACATTCAATTCTTTAGCAATGGATTTTCTCACGTCTTTAAGCATATTGAACAGCACCTTATCATGTCCTCCATTGCCCATTTTTACCTCATCATCATCCACAACAGCCGTATCAAACTGGGTGTCAATAGCCACCATAATCTCATAAGGGGTGTCGATGTACTGAAGCCCTTTTTCGGTCACGCTGTAGGTTCCAAGGGTTTCAATATGTTGCTCAACCAATTCTTCAATATCCGCTTTTCTGAGAATCGATTTCCAATAATTATAGCTTTGCTCCCTGCCAATTCCAAATTCTTCTATTTTATGGTGACCATAGGATGTGATGGCCTGGCTGGATACTCCGATAATAATGTTGACAAAGTGATCCAAAACAAATTCACCATCCAGATGATGAATCAATTTAAGAACGGTCGCTATATCATTGCTGCCTTCAATTTTTTCTTTTGGATAGCGGCAGTTGCTGCACATTTTGTGTGTTGCACAATCCTCACTTTCATATTTCTCACCGAAATAATGCAGCAAAGCTTCTCTTCGACAATTCGCATTCTCCGAAAATGCCGCCATATGCCTGAGCAATTGATTGGCTTTTTCTCTTTCATAATATTGCTTATCCCTGTAGAGCTTTTCGAGTTTCAGCAGATCATTGAAATTGTAATAGAGAATGCAATCAGAAGTTAGACCATCCCTGCCTGAACGACCTGTTTCCTGGTAATAGCTTTCCACGCTCTTAGGAACATCATAATGAATGACATAGCGAACATCTGGTTTATCTATTCCCATGCCAAAGGCAATGGTTGCGCATATCACGTCCACCTCTTCCATTAAAAACAGATCCTGGTTTTTATTCCGCAAGGAACTCTCCATACCTGCATGATATTCAATTGCTTTAATTCCATTTATCCGCAGGGCTTCTGCTAATTCTTCCACCTTTTTTCGTGTCAGGCAATAAATGATCCCGGATTTTCCCTGCTCACTCTTGATGTAAGAAATAATATCCTTAACAGCTTGCTTCCCTGATAACTTGGGTCTTACTTCATAATATAGATTGGGGCGATCAAAGGAAGACTTGAATTTTTTGGCATCTTCAATATCCAGGTTCTTCAGAATATCATCCTGTACTTTGGGTGTGGCAGAGGCAGTCAGCGCTATAATAGGCAAAGGCCCGATTTCGTCAACTACGGCTTTTATTTTACGGTATTCAGGTCTGAAATCATGTCCCCATTCGGAGATGCAATGAGCTTCATCGATGGCTATTATGGATACTTTGATTCTTTTCAGGAATTCAACTGTTCTTTCTTTGTTAAAAGTTTCAGGCGCCACATAAAGCATTTTGGTATTTCCTGACAGCACATCTTCTTTCACTGTTTCAATTTCCTTTTTCGAAAGGGAAGAATTTAAAAAATGAGCCAGTCCTTTTTTAGCTCCGAAGGTCCTGATCAGGTCCACCTGGTTTTTCATTAAGGCAATCAGCGGAGATATGATGATGGTTATGCCATCACTCAAAACAGCAGGAAGCTGGTAACACAGACTTTTTCCGCCACCAGTTGGCATAATCACAAAGGTGTTGTTTCCAGCCAGTATGCTTTTAATTACTTCGGCCTGGGTTCCTTTGAAGGAGTCAAAGCCAAAAAACTCTTTTAATGTTTTCGATATTTGTTGATCTAATGTACTCACTTAGCAATTCAATTTCAATACGATCGAATGATCTTTACGTATTAAATTCACACAATATTTAAATGGCTGAAAGAAAAAATAATGCCAATAGTAAATGCTTGGTTTTAAGTTAAATAGGGGGCTTTGGCGGATAGTACCCGGAGCCGGGGTCGAACCGGCACTCCCAAGGGAACTGGTTTTTGAGACCAGCGCGTCTACCAATTCCGCCATCCGGGCAATAAAATGATTTTTCATTTAAGATGTTGTTTAATTCCTTCCTGGAAAAAATTGGTAGCCGGGATCGAATAAACTTCCACCTGGCTTTCATAAAACTGGCAAGTAGCATGATTTATTGCATCAAAGTACTTAATGCATATTAAACAAGCCTTTGTTTCAGATTTATTAAAGCCGATTAATGAAAAATGCAAAAGTAAATTTTTTTGCAATACCATTTGCAAAATAAAATGGCATTCCTTAATCAGTGGTTGCAAATGTTCGATCATAAATACTCATCCTTAATCCAGCTTAGTTAAGCCTGTAATATTTTCTAATTACTTCTTTCGCTTCTGACATGGGAATGCGATTTGAATTGTAATAACAGGTCAGGAAAGCATCTTTGTATCCCAAACTCCTGATTTCTAATTTATAATTCGTTGCGGAAGTAATTGTGAATTGCTTGCCGATAGTGTATTTATAAAGAAAGTCAGGAGGCCACTGCTCTTCAGTAATTTTTTGCGGATCCAGTTTGGAGGTGAATACTTGATGATATTTTGTGATGTGGTTCCTGTAAGCTCCAATTTGAACTTTAAAATAAAGGCCCTCTATGCTTGCATTAAATAGTTGGTATTCAGATATTTCACTTACTGCAGATGCAGTTTCGTCAGATCCTGAGGTGGTTTTTGCTGGCTTTGTGGGGGATGTAGTTGCTTTTTCAACATCTTTTGTCACTTTAGCCACTTTCTCCGCTTTAGGAACATCGGTTTTTGTTTCTTCCGGCACTTTTGTTTCAGTTTTTACTTCTTTTTTTTCTGTTTTTTGGTCGGCTGCATCTACAAAAAAGTCTTCTTTTTTTTCAATTTCTTTGTCTTTTTTAGGTTCAATCATGTAAATATCATATATCCCGCTGCCACCTCTTCGCTTGGATGAGAATAAAGCGACTCCCGGGATCTCGGTGGTTGTATAACAGATATCGTCTGTTTCGCCATTAATGGGTGGGGGCAGATGAGTGGGTTCGCTCCAGAAACTACTGGCTTCAAATTCTGTATAATAAATGTCGAATCCTCCAGCACCCAGGTGCCCGTTCGAACTGAAGTATAATTTGCTGCCAGTGGAATCTATGTGTGGGCTTATTTCATCATATTTAGTGTTCACAACAGGTCCCAGTGATTTGGCCGTACTCCAGCTTCCATCAGCCTGCAGAACAGAAAAATACAGATCTGCCCCTCCTGATCCATTTTCACGGGTACTTGAAAAATACAGTGACTTTCCATCCTGGCTAATGGATGGAAATCCTTCCCATGCAGAGGTATTGATGCTGACAGGAAGCTTGACCGGCTCCGCCCAGTTGTCGTTGATTTTTTTGCAGGAATAAATGTCCGCTTTCTCATTCATATCCTTGCTGTAGGTGTAATACAAAGTTTGCGTGGCTTTGCAAAAAGAGGAGGAGAAATCTTCCGCTTTAGAATTGAATTCAGCTCGTATCTTTAAAGGATTGCTAATAACTCCATTGGTGTATTTTGCCACATAGATATCATTGTTGATGGCATAGAGATCCTTGTCTTCTGCCGTAGGACGATTGGAAGAAAGAATGAAACGAGTGTTATTTTCAATCAGTATAGCACCGAAATCGTTTAAAGGTGAGTTTAATGTGCTCAGACTTTTAATTTCAATTAAATCATTAAACCCTTTGGGTTTCCTGGTATTCATGGGTTCCGTGAGTTCAATGCCACACCACTCATTCCATTCTTTCACTTGCTTAAGTTCTTTTATGTTAACTTTAAAACGTTTTGAAATGCTTAAATATTTAGCATAACTGGTCATTGCTTTCCGGTATTCTCCAATTCGCATTTCACAGTATCCTAATTTATAAAATAGCTCAAGGTGGGATTTGTTTGGCGATTTGATGGTCAATGCTGCATTGGAATAAAAATCAGCAGCATCTTTATAACGGGATTCTAAAAACGCCTTTTCAGCTTTTTTGAACTCTTTGTTGTAGGTTTGAGCCTTAAGTGGGTTGGTAATCGCAATTAATAATGAAAAACCAACTAGTATTTTAATTATTTTATTATTTGCAGACATAAACAATTAAATTAAACCTATTTTTCAATAATATTTTTTTTCATCCTTAAACAAATATAGATTTACCGCAAGTATTGGCTTTTCTTTCTTTTCCACAATAAAGAAATAGCATGTGGATAATAAATAAGTAATGGGAAAGAATTAATTAATTTATCAGTAATATTATTTTTTATTTATTAATATTAATATCAATATCATTTTTTACAAAGCATTAATAATATTAATAGTTTGAGGAAATTTGCATCCAGAAATACATGTAATTAAATGAACATGCAGCAAACAATCTATTATGCCATAATTGCCATCATTTTATTGAGTTTTGCATTGGACCGCATCCTGAGCTATTTAAATTCGAAAACATGGAAGGTCAATCTGCCGGAGGATTTGAAGGAATTCTATACAGAAGAAGAGTATCAAAAGGCCAGAAATTACAATAAGGAGAGAAGAACATTTTCCCTGATCCTGGACTCACTTAACCTGCTTATCTTGCTGTTATTTTTTACCCTGGGTGGATTTAAATGGTTAAATGATTCGATTAGTCCTCTGATTGAAAATAAAATACTGCTTCCTTTGCTTTATTTTGGGATTATTTTTTTTGCCACAGATCTTTTCTCTACTCCCTTCAGCTTTTACAGCACCTTTGTGATAGAAGAAAAATACGGATTTAATAAAACCACTGTGAAAACATTTATCTTGGACAAGCTGAAATCCTATTTGCTGGTTTTGATCATCGGAGGGGGAATTGGAGCCTTGCTGATCTGGTTGATCTTATTTTTTGGGCCTAATTTCTGGATCGTTGCATTTGTGGTAATGACTGCTTTTTCCCTCTTTATCACTGTCTTTTACAGCAGCCTGATCATTCCAATTTTTAATAAGCTGGAACCATTGGAAGAAGGGGAGCTGAGGAAAAAAATAATGGATTATGCCAAAAGCGTTGATTTTCCTTTAACCAATGTTTTCGTCATGGATGGATCCAAAAGAAGTGCAAAGGCCAACGCTTTTTTCACGGGACTGGGAAAAAGAAAAAAAATTGTTTTGTACGACACATTAATTGAAAAACACAATCCGGATGAACTATTAGCCATCCTGGCGCATGAAGTAGGGCACTACAAGAAAAAGCACATCATCAAGGGATTTGTCATTTCATCCACGCAAAGCTTTATCATGTTGTTTATTTTATCTTTGCTCTTATTTGAACCATTGCTGACAAATGCATTCGGAATTGAGGGGAATACTTATGTGCTTCACATTAATTTAATAGCTTTAGCATTGCTGTTTGAACCCATTAATTTGATCAGTGGTTTATTTGGCAACCAACGTTCCCGAAAATATGAATTTCAAGCTGATGCATTCGCAGTGGAAACCACCAAAAATAAATTTTTAGCAGAAGCATTGAAACGATTGTCAGTGGATCAATTATCAAACCTCAAACCACACCCGGCTTATGTGTTTTTTTATTATTCACACCCCACTATGTTGCAGCGCCTTCAGGCAATTAAAAATATGATAATTAACGAATGAAACGACTTATAATAGTAATGACAGCAGTAGTTTTGCTGTTTTCAAACTGCAGGAAAGACAAACCCGACTGGCAACCAGAAATTCTAATTCCATTCATCAACAGTTCTCTGGATATAGGAGATCTGCTTGCCGATTCACTGATCCGGCAAAATACCGATAGCTCGCTGGTGCTGGTGTACCGCTATGTGTTTGATGCTGTTCATTTTGATGAAATTCTAAGAATACCGGACACCACACTGACGAAAACAGTTACACTCAAAACCATCAAACTAGGCACCAGGGTGATTGAAACCAGTGTTACATTAGGACAATTAGCCCGGCAAAATGGAGCACAGGGAGCATTGCTGCTTGCTGCACATGGATTGTCGATACCGGTTCCACCCATTTCAAATTCCAGTGGAGGAGTAGTGAATCTGGATGCCACCAATATGTTTCAAACCATCGATATTAAAAAGGGACATTTAACAACCACTGTTTTTAATGGCCTGCCGATCGAATTGAATAATGTGATACTTGAGCTTCGAAACAAGAATTCAGGCTCCATTATACTGAATGATACCATTGCTGTGATATTACCGTCTGATTCATTCATCAAAGTATATCCCCTGGATGGAAAAACTTTTGAAGGGGAGCTGGAAGCGGAAGTGCTGAATATCAGTTCCCCAGGTACCGGATCGGTTCCTGTAAAAATTGACACCAATGATGCAGTGGATATTTCAATAAAAATCCAGGTGGATGAGGTCAGTGCTGCAACTGCCATTTTCCCGGCACAAAATCTAATAGATCAAACAGATGATGTGGAATATCATCTGAATGGTCCGGAATTGAATTTCATGCAAATCAAAACCGGCTTGTTCAAGTTTATCGTTTCTTCCACCTTGCAGGATTCTGGTTTTATTGACTATTCTATTCCTGGAGCTACCTACAAGGGCATCACTCCTTTGTATCTTGAAATGGTCATACCACCTGCAATGAAAGGGGATACCACCTTTATCGAGGAAACAAGGAAAGTGGATGATTACTGGTACGACCTGACAGGGAAAGATGGCACCCAGTTCAATTCTTTCGAGCAGGAGCTGATACTCCGAATTGATTCAACAGGAAAAATGATGGATTTATCGCTCAGTGATAGTATTTATATTTTTTACACTCTGTACGATGTAATTCCTGAATATGTAAGTGGCTATTTAGGAAAGGATTCATTCCATTTCCAGGGAGAGCTTGCTATTGATCTGTTTAAGCGGATTCAGGCTGATGAACTGAAAATTTCAGATTTAAAATTAAAAATCTATGTGGAAAATGAAGTGGGTGCTGATGCGGAGGTGGTCATCCATGAAATAAGCGCTTTCAATAGCCGGAAAGGAACTTCCAAAAGTCTGCAGGCATCCAATTTGTCCAACCCGCTCCAGGTGATCCGGGCCACGGATAATCCATTGACAGCTTCAACCAGCACACGTGAACTGGATAATTCAAATGCAAATGAATTGCTTGAATTGCTGCCCGATAAACTCAGCTATGATGTGAATGTCAGGATTAATCCGAACGGAAATACAGGAGGACATACCGATTTTATTTACAACAGAAGCAAAGTGGATGCTGGATTGGAGGTTGAATTGCCATTGAACCTGAGTTCAAAAGGACTCATACTGCTGGATACGCTTGATTTTGATTTTACTAAACAAAGATTATATGAATCCATTGTGAGTGGAGAATTCAAGGTTTTTGTTGAAAATAAATTTCCCTTGGATGTATCCATGCAGCTGTATTTTACAGATGAGTCTTATCAAAAACTGGATTCACTGTTTAGCACTCCGGCAAGGATAGATGCCGCTGTAGAAAATGCGTCAGCCCAGCGGGTTTATCATTACAAAGATAGCAAGATCAGCGCGTTGGTTCCTGAAAGCATGATCAGGAATATCCGGGATGCCCGTTATGTGCTTGTGGAAGCAGTTTTTAATACCAAACCGGATGGTCAGCAAGTGAAGATTTATGAGGATTATAAATTGAATGTGAAAGTGATCGCTGATTTTATCTACGGAGCCAAACTTTAAACCATGAATAAACGAATAATCGCCCTTTTATTTTTTTGTATTTGCCTCTACCTTCCAGTCAGGGCACAGATCATTGCAGATCCTATGATCTCGGTTTACTACGCTGATTGTGAGAATTGCAAAAAGTTATATATAGCAGGATCCCTGTTTTCTAATCCTGCCATCAACATTCCTTCATCTGCTTATTTTATCCCGCTTCAGTTTAGCGGGGAAAAGTTCTATGAACCCATATCAGCCAAAATGGGTGAGGAGGAATTGTTTGCTCAGGATTTTGAGGGAACTCTTTTTTATTCAATCCCGCTTAATAAGGAAAATGGAACGGCACATCAAAATATCAGTTTCTACCTGCGGGCTTATGCCGAGCAAAAGGCTTATATGACAAAAGATGCTTTTCAGCTATTAATAAAGGGAAACAAAGACTTTGCCGGTGAAAAATTGATCCTTGATCCCTTTTTATATCACAGCTATGCCTACCAGGAATTTTCATTGAATTACAATTCTTTAAAAATGATTTCTGAAAACAAATCCATAGCATGGGGTGTGGGCTTATCCTTATTGAACGGCGCATTTTTCAATGAACTGGAAATGGAACATGGATCTTTCTATACATCTGCTACAGGTGATTCCATTCATGCTGAACTATCTTTTGAATGGATACAAACAGATCCCGATCAAAAAGAATTTACTTCCTCCAATGGGTTTGGTGGAGCTTTGAATTTGCATTTATTCTATCAATTTGAAAATGGGAACTCACTTTACAGTTCCGTCAGGAATCTTGGATTCATTGACTGGAATAAAAAAGGCCTGCACTACCAGGTGGACACTTCAATAGCATATAACGGGATAGATATCGTAAACAGCAATCCTTTTGCTGAAGCAGGCATACTGGATTTTGATTCCTTATTGGTAAACTATGAGGTTCCAGACCGTAGCCGTCACAGGTATTATTTAGCGCCTGAATTAAATGTACATTTCCAGATCCATCATGTATTTGATAATGCAAATCTGAACATGGGTTTGGTCTACAGGATAGCTCCGCATTATGTACCCCGAACCTTTGTTAACCTGCAATATAAAATAGGGCATCATGCCTATATTCAGCCCGGTGTCAATTTCGATCAGTTCAAAAACCTGGGATTGTGTTTTGAAATGGGTTTAGGACTGAAAGATCGGATGCATATTAAAATAGGAACAAATCACCTGGAAGGCCTCGGACTTTATGGCGTGAACGGGCAGGGTGTTTATGTGGATTTGGGGGCGTTGTTTTAGTCGACAGTCAACAGTCAGTCAGCAGTTGGTAGTCAGCAGTTGGCATTCTGGTGGGAAATTCCAAATCTCAAATTTCAATTTCCAAATATTTCTTAAGTGATCCTTTTAGCATAGTATCCATTTTCAAAATTGATTCTGTCATCTTTGGGAGTTGGTTATTAAACTTGGGATTTGATTCTTTGAACTTGGTTTTTGGATCTTTGGTCTTTGTACTTGAATCTTGTGGCTTCGAACTTGGGGCTTTGGTTGAGTTTTTCAGGATGAATTGAAATCTATCCCCCCTCTCTGATTTTTTTTAGAGAGGGGGCCAGGGGGAGAGTTCTCCACTTGTTGATACATATTTTGGAATACAATTATTTAATTCAAAAGAGCTTATTTTGATTATGTTCAAAGCATAATACAAATAATAAACTAAGTTTTTCAGGATGATTTGAAGCAGAATCTATCCCCACTCTTTGATTTGAACTTTAATCTTTGGTCTTTGTACTTGAATCTTGTAGCTTCGAACCTGGGGCTTCAGTCTTTGAGCTTGAATCTTGGAACTTTGAATTTGAAACTTGGAACTTGAATGCCAACTGCCGACTACGCAGTACCTGCTCGCTACTCCCTCAAAACCTACTCAATCCCCACAAATTCCTTAATATCATCCACATAGGTGCGGTCGTTGAATAAACGAGGTACTTTATTCTGGCCTCCGAGTTTGCCTCTTTTCTTCATCCACCTGTAGAATGTGCCTTTTTCTAATGCATGAATTTGCGGTTTGTTTAAAGCCATGTCTTTGAATCTTTTGGCTTCGTAATCAGAGTTCAGCTGTTTCAGATGGCTGTCAAGCAGATAACTGAATTTTTCCAGATCCTCAGGTAGTTTTGTAAATTCAATGAGCCACTCATGTGCTCCTTTCGAGATATTCGATAAATAGATGGGTGCAGCTGTATAATCAGATATTTGGGCCTGGTATTGCTCACAGGTGGATGTGATCGCTTTCTCGGCATTTTCAAGGATAAGTTCTTCTCCAAATGCATTAATAAAATTCCTGGTGCGTCCGCTAAACCTGAATCTGAAAGGAGAAAGGGAAGTGAAACGCAATGTATCGCCAATCAGGTAACGCCATAATCCTGCATTGGTGGAAATCACCAGGGCATAGTTCTTATTCAGCTCTACTTCATCGAGTCCGATACATCGGGGGTTTTCTCTATCCAATTGATTTGTAGGAATAAATTCGTAGTAAATGCCATGATTAATCAACAGCAATAAGTCATTCGAGTCTCTCTGATCCTGGAATCCAAAAAATCCTTCCGATGCATTATAGGTTTCCACATAATTCATGTCATCCCTTGGGATCAGTTGCTTAAAACTTTGCAGGTAGGGACTGAAATGAACTCCCCCGTGAACATACAGCTCTAAATTAGGCCAGATATCCAGCATGTTATTTTTCCCGCTTCGCTCCAGCAAATGGTTCATTAATATCAGTGTCCAGGTTGGAACTCCTGTTAGGTGGGTAATGTTTTTATGCATCACCTCGTTCGCCACCTGCTCAATCTTTATTTCCCAATCGGCGATGAAGGATGTTTTGATTTTTGGTTGCTGCCACAGCCTGGCCCATAGAGGTAAATTCTGGGTTAGGATAGCCGAAAGATCCCCAACAATGGATTTATTATTGAATTTATTCACCTCGTGACTCCCACCCAAAAACAATCCGTTCCCAAAGTAAATATTTGTTTTTGGGGTATTATGGACAATGGTTGCTATGAGTTCTCTTCCTGCTTTGTAATGGTTGTCAGAAATGGATTCTTCGGATATAGGAATGAATTTGCTTTTATCGTTGGTGGTTCCGGATGATTTGGCAAACCACCTGATATGGCCGGGCCATAAAATACTTTCCTCGCCTGCAAGCACTTGATCAATATAGGATTTTAATGCAGGATATTCCCGAACAGGAACCTGCTTCTTGAAATCCTGAAGACTTTTGATCCCTTCAAAATGATGATCTTTCCCGAATTGTGTTTGTGCACTTGTTTTTACCAATCCCAACCCTATTTTTTCCTGTGTAATAAAGGGTTGTTCCATAGATTTCATAAAATCATCATATCGTTTAGACAATTGTGCATTCAGGGTATATGAAACAAGTTTTTTCAATTTTGTCCGTCTGATTGATTGAATGAAAACCTAAATAATACAACTTTCAAAATTAAGTTTTTATAAATGATTTGAAAGTAAAGTAATTGAAATCTATAACTGATTTGACGCTCTTCACTACAAATTAATGACAAATAATGAAGGCTAATAATTTGTTTGTTAGTTGTTTAGAATGATTTCAAACAAGGATGATTTAAATAGAAATGAACTCCTGTTATTTTTTAGATTTTAAAAAAACAAAACTGTATTATATGTATTAATCAAAATATATTTTTATGATCAAAATAGCATGAATAAATTTTGCAAACAGAATAATGGAAAGTGTTGAAAACAGCCTGTTTTTGATACAAAAATTATTAGAATTATTATTTTGCAGAATTATTAATTTGGCCTATATTTGCGTTTACTAGGATGAGTAAATCTACTCATCAAGTTTATAAATTGTAAAACAACTTAAATACAGTATCATGATAAAATATTTTACACGTTTGTTTTCCTTTATGTTAGGAACTGCTATGTTTTTAGTAAGTTTTTCTTCATTCGGGCAATTAAGTGGTAACTACACCATCGGTGGTGCAGGTGCCAGCTATGCTACATTCAGTGCAGCTGTTGCCGCACTTGATGCGAGTGGAGTGAATGGACCAGTGACCTTTGCGGTTGCTGCAGGTACTTACAACGAAAGAGTTGTGCTGAACTCAATTTCAGGTGCAAGTGCCACCAACACCATTACATTTGATGGTGGTGATAAAACCACCACCTCCCTGACTTTCACAGGTACCAGTACAAGTAATCGTGCGGTCATTGTGTTTTCAGGAGCAGAATACATTACATTCAAAAATCTTCATATCGAGAACTTTGGTTCAAATGCCAATGCCATGGGTGTATTATTCACCCAGGATGCACAATATAACAAAGTTGAGGATTGTGATATAATCATACCTACCCTAACGACAGGATACACCAGTGTTTGTGTTCTGATCTCATCCTCTGAAAGTAGTTTTTCCAGTGGAACAAATGCCAGTAATAATACGATTAAAAATAATATTATTTCCGGTGGATACTATAATATTTATTGGCGTGGCTACAGCAGTTCTTCACCGAATAACTGGCACAACCATCTGATCGGAAACACGATTAGTAATGCTTACTATTATGGGATGTATACCTATTACATGGGAGGATCAAGAATTGAAGGAAACGTGTTCAACCGTGCAGTTGGTACAACCAACGGATATTGCGTAATGGATTATTACGGCCAGGGTGATACTGTGGAAAACAATATCATGCATGCCGGATATATTGGAATGTATTTCTATTATCAAAATTACTACAGTACCACTCATCGTTCTCAGGTAATTAATAACATCATTTGTGATTTCACTTATACTGCGCAGATTGGTATTTATGGTTACCGTGCTGATCGTGTAGAGTATTATCATAATAGTATTTGGATTAATCCCGGCAATAACTCCTATTCCTATACTTGTCTTTCCATTTTTTACGCGAAAGAACCCAAAGTCAAGAATAACCTGTTAGTTAATACCGGGCAGGGAAGATGCCTTACACAGTATAACTGTAGTCCACTCTATGCAGGTGATATTGACTACAACAACTATTATTCCTCTACTTCGACTTTCGTATACTGGTATCCGACAGAATACACAAATCTTGCTTCTTTGCAATCTGCTGTCACTAACAACAATCAGAATTGCACAGATGATTTACCTCACTTTTCTGATTTTTCTGATTTGCATTATTCAACAGGTACGGTTCCAATATTCATGCCCTATATGTCAGCTGTTCCAAAAGATATTGATTATGAAACCAGGACCACTTCCTCAACCATGGTGGGTGCAGATGAACATGAATTTCCAGCCTATGACCTGGACGTCATCTCTATCTTATCGCCCATTGTTCCCGCTCCCGGAAACAACACAGTTACATTTTCGTATGTGAATGCAGGAGCCAATGCGCTTGCAGCACAAAACCTGACTGTTAGCTATTCCATTAATGGCGGATCATGGGTTGATGAAACATTTGCTATGGCTGCCTATCCTAAATTTTCTCAACCACGGACCTATACCTTTAACACAGCCTGGTATATTCCGGCGGCAGGAACCTATGAGCTTTGCGTTAGAATTACTTCACAAATTACAGGTGACCCGGATGCGGAAGATAAGATCTGCTATTCTGCCTGTACAGGCTTCAAGGGAAATTATACAATTGATGCCTCCGGAGGTGGTAATTTCAATACCATTTCAAATGCGCTTGCGCAAATGGCCAACTGTGGAGTTTCTGGGCCGGTTCATTTTACTGTTAAAGCCGGAACTTATGATGCTTTTGAAGTGCCTGAAATAAAAGGCTCATCCCCGGTGAACACAATTACCCTGGAAGGAGTTGATAAAACCAAAGTGATAGTTTACAACCCTGGAGGAACAGGCTATAATTCAGATGACAAAGCTTGTATTTATGTGGGAGGAGCCGATTATCTGACCATCAAAAACATGACCCTCCAGAATGGTGGAGCCATGTACGCTGAAGGCCTTCATGTATATAATTCCTCCAATTACAACAGGTTTGAAAATCTGGATATTTTTGTCAGCAATACAACCACTTCCAGTTATACCATCGGAATAGTGGGATCGAATTCAAAAACATCCTATTCCACCCAGGGAGATTGGGGACACAACAACCTCTTTACTAACATTTTTGTTGAAGGGGGTTACTGGTGCCAGGTCATTTATGGTGGAAGTGATAATACCTTCGATCACAATGAATATACCCAACCATATTATTATGGAAGCTATGCCTATCGATGTGCTTCGCAAAATATACAGTATTGTTATTACCATAATTACAGGACCAATGTAAATAGCTATGGAATGATGAACTACTATGGCTCATCTGATACCATCATTGGTAATGTAATACAGGATATGGGCAGGTATGGAATGTATGTGTATTATTCAAATTATTATGCCCAGTCTGAGTATTCACTGGTAGCGAATAATATGGTTTCAATTTTCCAGAATTCATCTTACCAAACTGGAATTTATTGTTACTATAATTACAACAACAATATTGTGAATAATAACATATGGGTAAATGGTACTTATAATAATTATTCATATGCAGCATTATCTGTTTACTATGGCTACTACAATAATATCAAGAACAATATTTTAATTAGTTCCGGTCTGGGAAGATGTATTACTTTATACAACCCATATAGTTCTACTTGCGATTACAACGACTATATCCATACAGGAAACGGGACCTATTATTTCTATTATGTGGGAGATAAAACCTATACCTCATTTGTTAATTACGTGAATGGCAGCTATGTAGGTACACACGATTTAAGCTCTTATTACCAGGTTGATCCCGAGATCATCAGTGAATCGGATATGCACCTGATAAAAGGAAGCCTTGGATTGCCTGGTACTCTGGTATCCAATGATTTCGATGTGGACGGAGATCCACGCTGTAAGCTCACTTCATTTGTGGGTGCCGACGAACCTGCATGGAAAATAGCTACAAATGATTTTGTGGCGGATGACACCATGTGCCAGTATACTCCGCTTGTTTTCTATAACACGGGTATTGAGGAGGATCCGCACACTACCTTATGGTATTTGAACGGGGTCTTTAAAACCAATGACTGGAATTATACTGAAACCTTTACCGAGGTAGGTTGGGATACCGTTTCACTGATACAGGAAACCTGTTCAGGAACGGATAGCATTGGGAAGGCAGTTTATATTGCTAGTCCCAGCGTGGTGCCTGTCGTTGAATTTATGGCTTCCAATAATATTCTTGAAGTAGGAGAACCCATTGTACTCCAGGATTTGACAGATAACTGTCCGACAGGATGGCTCTGGGAAATTAATCCTGCTACTGCCTTTAACCCGGCAACTCAACAAGTGGAAGCTACTTACAGGTTTATTAATAACACTTCTGATACTTCCAGGAATCCTGAAATTGTATTTGATCTGAATGGTGCTTTTGACATTTGCCTCACTGCCAGCAATTCAATAGGTACGAGTGCTAAGGAATGCAAACAGGGATACCTGAATGTTAAATTTAGTGCCGATTTATGCGGACAGTTCAGCGAAGCAACTCAGCTTTACGGAAGTTTGTATGATGATGGAGGTGTAAATGGGAATTACAGTCCTAATACCATGTGTTCCTACCTGATCAGGCCTTGTGGAGATGATGTACAGATTACCATTGCTGAAATGAATATGGCGAACGGTTCATTCCTGAGACTATATGATGGAGCTTCGAACAGGGGTTATCCCATGTGGGATCCTGCATATGGTCCTGAAGGAATATATGGCAATATGAGCAACGCATTTTTTGATACTGTATTAATGGCTAGCAAAAGTGGTATGGTATTCGTCGAATTTGAATCAGGTATCGCAACATCTCCTGGTTTCAAACTGGAATGGGCCAGTATAGGAAGTGGCAACTATAATGCTCCTGTGGCTAGTTTTATGACAGAAGATACGGCCTGTATTGTACTGCCCTTATTTTATGAGAATACATCCTATGCAGATACTGCCTTCAGTAAATTCAGCTGGGATTTTGATGGAAATGGCAGCCAGGACGCCACCAGTATTCATGGTGAATTCAGAACCCAGTTCCCGGGAATTGCTGCAACTTACAAATCCACTTTAGCAGTTGATAATTGCGGTGGTGTGGATACATTTGTCAAAAATGTGGTCTTGATAAATCCACAGCATGCACCTGTTGGAGATTTTTCAGCTGACGTAACAAGCCCTGTGTCAAACCAGGATATTGTGACTTTTTCAGCAAACACTACCTTTTTGTCTTGTGTAAATACTTTCGAATGGGTGATCACACCCAATACATTCTATTTCGAAAATGGAACGGATATGTATAGTGAGCATCCACAGATCGTATTCATGGATACATCTTGCTATGATGTAAGCGTGGTCCTGGGTAATAGTAATTCCATACGGACAACCACACTGAGTAAAATTTGTTATATTCATCCAAAGAAATATTGTATTCCCGGCGTGCTGACCTTGCACCAGGATATGGGTATCAACCGCTTTGTTTGCGGAGATATTGATAATTCCTCACAATCAGGAATTGAAGGATATAACAACTTTACCAATGCATTTTCTACAACACTTGTCATTGGACAGATGTATACAGTTACTATCGAGCGTAACACCAATTTCAACAAAGTATCCAATGCCGTCTGGGTGGATTATAATAATGATGGTGACTTTACAGATGCCGGTGAATTGGTGGCTTCGGATCCGAGCACCGACCTCTTAACATGGACAGCCACCTTTATGGTGCCTGCCAATGCTGAATTAGGTGCTTCTGTTATGCGTGTAAGTACAAATTATGCTTCATTTACAGCTATGCCCTGTGGTCCAAATCAATTCGGTGAAGTGGAAGATTACCGTGTGTTCATTTCTCCGGATAATGTCGCTCCTTCAATTTCCATTATAGGAGATAACCCGGCCGAGGTGGAACAAGGCTATGTGTATTATGATTCAGGAGCAGTTGCCACAGATAATATCATGGGTATAGTGAATACTTATGTACACAATGGTACGCCCCTTTACTCCGTTGATAACAATGTGAATACGGCTGTACTGGGCATATATTATGTAACCTACACAGCATGTGACACCATCTGGAATTGTGACTCAAAGCGCAGAACTGTTATTGTGACTCCTGATGTATCGGCACCAACAATTACCTTAACCGGTGCAGATCCTTTGCCTGTCAGTGTTAATAAAACTTTTATTGACACATTCTATTCAGCCTGGGATGATGCTGAAGGCGATCTTACAGCTAATGTGGTTATAGGTGGTAATCTGAACGTGAATGTGCTGGGTACGTACACCAGGACATATTACGTGGAGGACAGCAAAGGGAATTCAGATTCGAAAATGAGGACCCTGATCGTAGAGGATAATGCTGCTCCGGATGTGACCCTGAATGGAGACAATCCGATGTATGTGGAAATAGCCACAACATTCACTGATCCTGGTGTCCAGGTAGTGGATAATTACTGGCCGGCCAACAAAGTGTCTACATTTACTACAGGACTGGTAAATATAAACAAAGCCGGAACCTATAAGATCGATTACAAAGTGACTGATTATTCAAATAATTCACAAACTGTTAGCAGGACTGTGGTTGTTTGGGATAGCACAGCACCTGTGATTGTTGCACTGGGTGGAGATGTGATTCAGCTTGAGGTACATAGCTTGTTCATTGATCCGGGTCTGGATATAATTGACAACAGTTTATCCGGATTTACAGTAGACCGTTGGGGATCATTCCTGACTACCTTTGCAAATGAAACTCCGGATCAATTAGGCAACTACATCATTTTCTACCAGGTAACAGATGCTTCCGGTAATGTGAGTGAAATCCTGGGACGTGTTATTAAAGTGGTTGACACACACGCTCCTGAATTAACTCTGCTGGGCTCACCTTATAAGATTGTAGAAAAATGGGATAAGAATGGCACCTATAGTGAGGAAGGATATACTTTGTATGATGCATATTATGATAATTCAGAGATCACTGTAACCATGGATGATAATGTAGACTTGAATTTTGAAGGTCTGTATCATGTATGTTACCAGGCTGAAGATCCATCAGGCAATATGACTCCTGAGGTTTGCCGACTGGTGAGAGTGATATATCAGAATGTGTCGATCGCTGACGGACAGGAAACCTCAGTTGAGGTTTATCCTAATCCAAGCAGTGGACACCTCATTCTTAAACTGGGAGTTGCTGACCGCTCAGATGTAAGCATTAGCATTCTCAACTCTTTAGGTGAAGAAGTCAAAGTGATAAGTAGAAATACAAGAGCACAGGATCAATATGAAATGGATCTTTCTGACTTTGCCAATGGAGTATATATGCTGAGGATTCAAACTGCTGAGGATGCAATTCTCAAGCGAATTGTACTGAGTAAATAATAGCTTTTGGCTTTATATAAATCCTGCCTTCGGGCAGGATTTTTTTTTGCCCTGGGGTAATCAGTCGTCCCCATGACATTCAGTCGTCCTGCCAACTATTAGCAGACATATCATCAATGACGTTCCTCCTCGTGTCCCATCAGAGTCTCCAATTCAGGGATT
>JADHTG010000117.1 GCA_016776505.1 Bacteroidota bacterium | reverse complement strand
GGCCACATTCCGAAATTTCGCCCTGGTCCATCTGGATTTCCTATTCTCCCGACCTGGTGCACTGGGGCGATTCCCGGGTGATTATGAAACCGGTGGCCTATCACTGGGATGAAATGAAAATCGGGCCCGGCGCACCGCCCTTCAAAACCGACAAGGGCTGGCTTCATATTTACCATGGCGTTTTCAAAACCATGTCCGGAACGGTGTATCGACTCGGCGTGGCTCTGCATGCACTCGATGATCCGGCAACAATCCTCGGTGTTTCCGATCAGTGGATATTGCAGCCTGAGGATCCATGGGAGGTGGTTGGCTATGTGCCCAATGTGGTCTTTACCTGCGGCGCTGTTCCGGAAGACGACGGCACGGTAAAAATATACTGGGGCGGCGCGGATACGGTCATGTGCGCCGGTACGGCCGTCATCGATGAATTGGTGGCGCTGTGCCTATCGGTTTCCCGGCCTCCGATGTAGATGATCATTGCCGGATGATCGCAGATCGGAAGGTGTCGGTCATTTAAGCTGACCGCATAAAATACGTAACCCAATTTATGAAATAGAGAACTGAGGGACACACTGATATGCACCCTGAAAAGCGTCAAAAGCTGAAAGTTAAAAGAAAAGCGAATAAGATCGCAGGGGATACTTCACGGGTAATCACCTGCCTTCATCTTCCCGAAGAAGGGTATCGCATATCTAAAATAATTGAGCGCATACTGAACTTATCCGAAACAGCGGCTAAAAATTTACTTGCTCAAATAATGGCTGGCTTTTCCGGAAGACATGAAGACATTGGACACATTTTTGAGCGGCACTTGAACGAGGTGAAGGATTATCTTCCCAGGGATGCAATGCCCAACGATATTCAAAGGGCTCTCATCGGAGCTTACTTTACAAAGGAGTACGCCATTGAATCAGCCGCCCTTTTCAATCCTTCCATCGTTCCCCATCCTGATCAGAGCCATCTGAAAAAAGGCAGCTTGCGCTTTATCATGAGCCTGCGGGCAACCGGCGAAGGCCATATTTCGTCCATTGTCTTTCGCAGCGGCGTTCTTGACCGATATAATAAGCTCCTTTTCGACCCGATCAGTGATTATGTGGAAACGCCGGATCTCCAATTGGACGCTGTTTACAAACGCACTGTTTTCCAGCGTAAGCTGAATGAGATGGGGGCCGGCAAAGAGATAACCGCTTATGTGCTTAACCGGATGCCGGAAGATTTTACCTATAATGAATTAATAGAAAAAATTGGAATACTGCGCGCAACACCGCAATTCCACGAAACAATCCAAGAAAGAACCTTCGAGATTATGCGCTGGCTGGCGGACTCCAATTATGAGGTGAATTTCCACCCCGATCACCGCGTATCCGAACGGGTGATCTTTCCCGTTTCCAAAAACGAAAGCAGAGGCATTGAAGATGCCCGGTTCGTTCAATTTTTCGATGGCAGGCAAGACGTCACCTATTATGCAACCTATACCGCCTATAACGGCATTACCATTTTACCGCAGTTGATTGAAACAAAGGATTTCATCAAATTCAACATTTTAACGCTAAACGGGAAAGCCGTGCAAAACAAAGGCATGGCGCTTTTCCCGCGCAAAATTGGCGGCCGCTATGCCATGCTTTCGCGCCAGGACGGTGAAAACAATCATATCATGTTCTCGGACAATATCCATTTCTGGCAAAAGTCAGAAATAATCCAACAGCCTGAATATCCATGGGAATTCATCCAGATCGGCAATTGCGGTTCCCCTTTGGAGACCGATAAGGGCTGGATCGTGCTCACCCATGGCGTCGGGCCCATGCGCCAGTATTGCATCGGTGCCATGCTGCTTGATCTTGAAAATCCAACAAAAATGATCGCCCGCCTGGATGAGCCCTTGCTTGTCCCGCACAAGAAAGAACGCGAGGGATATGTTCCCAATGTTGTTTATTCCTGCGGCGCGCTAATTCATAACAACGAATTGGTCATTCCCTGCGCCATGTCTGATATCAATTCCGGCATTGCAACTGTTGAAGTTAACGAGTTACTTAACTGTATGCGGAAAGTAGCTTAATAAATTTAAGGCAAATCATTCATGAACAATATTGATGAAAAATATCGAAAATATTTCCTGGTCAAGGAAATGCTGGAAGTAAAAAAAGTTTTAGCTGCCATGGATCCATTGCAAGTTTTTGAATTCACAAAACATATTAAACATAAAAAAATATTATTAACCGGCGAAGGATCTTCAAGAATTTTTCCTGCAAAAAAAGTTATTTATGATGCCCGATATCATAACTATAAAGAGATGATAATAACAGAAGGAGCCAGCCAGTCTGCCGAATATAATCTTGATGATTATACTGTTTTTATAGCTTCCAATTCGGGCAAAACAAAAGAAGGTGTTAAATTAATTGAAAAATTAAAAAAGAAAAAGCATAAAAATATTATTGCTGTGGTTGCCCATAAAAGTACCGAAATTATAAATAATGCAGATTATGGTTATCTGCTGGTAAGTGGTCATGAAGAGGCTGTGGCCGCTACTAAAACAGTTGTTGAGCAGGCCTTGTTTTATGATATATTATTTAGAAAATCTAATAATCAAAAACTTCCCGATTTAAATAAGTTAGGGAACTTAATAGAAAAAGTATTAAGAATGAAAATTCCTGAAAAAATAGTCAATAAACTTGTTTCTTCCAAAATGATCTATTTTTCAGGCAGAAATAACGGCGTTTCAGAAGAATTGACTCTAAAAGCCAATGAAATTACAAGAAAAAAATCGGATTACCTTGAAGGGACTTATGCGGTTCATGGAATTGAAGAGGTAATGTCAGCAGATGAAATTATAATCGCTATAGATCCTTTCCAGGAGGAAGAGGCCAAAATACAAAAAACTTTAGTAAAAGGAATAGGTATGACCGTTATTGCAATATCGACCCGGAAAACATCTTTTCCTACTTTGCAAATTCCTGATTACGGAGAATTTAATCCTTATCTGGAATTAGCTATGGGCTGGAATTTATTAATAGAAACTGCGTTGAAACAAGGAATTGATTTGGATCATCCTCAAAGAGCCAGGAAAATTGGCAATGAATTTGAACAAAGAATTTGATTTTAAAGAAATCGCTGTGATTGTCGCTCATCCTGATGATGAAACCTTATGGGTCGGCGGCATGATTTTGATGAATCCTGAGTGTAAATGGACAATAATATCTCTTTGTAGAGGAAATGATACGGATCGATCTCCAAAATTTTTAAAAGTTTTAAAGTTTTATGGAGCAAATGGGACGATGGGAAACCTTGATGACAGTCCAGAACAAAACCCGATTTCTAAAAAAAAGATAGAAAAATTAATTTTATTTTTATTACCAAAAATTAATTATGATCTGATTATTACGCATAGTCCTGCTGGAGAATATACCAGGCATAAAAGACATGAAGAGACTGGCAAAGCAGTTTCTTTTTTATGGGAACAAAAAAAAATTAAGTCACGTCAATTATGGTTTTTCGCATATGAGGATGACAGCAAAAGCTATTATCCACAGGCTATCAAAAATGCTGACAGGGTCATTGAACTCCCTGAAAATATCTGGCTCAAAAAGTACAACATTATTACCAAAACATACCGATTTTTGACAAATAGTTTTGAGGCGTTGACAACACCGAAAAACGAGGCTTTTTGGTGTTTTAGGCAAGGAGAAAAGATTAAAGCAATGCTCAAGGAGAGTCAAAAATGAAAGTTCTGGTTTTATATGATTATCCCGCTTCTCCCGGCGGTTTAGCCACACAGGGGGAGTTGTTATGCAGAGGATTAAAAGAACTGGGAATAGATGTTCATCCCGTAAATTTTGAATCAGCTCAGGAAAAGGAGTGGTACTACAGATGGTTTAAACCTGATGTTGTTCTCGGGGTTGGTTATTGGGGGCATACTCCGGATTTAATACTCCATCCTCAGCAGTATGGGATTCAGCCTGTTCCATGGCTAGTTGCTGATGGGTATATTGCAAATTATCAGGAAATATTAAATGGACTGCCTCTAATTTTAGTCACTTCAAACTGGGTGAAAGAGGTATATATTCGAGATGGAATAAATGGAGACAATATTGAGATTCTGCCGGTAGGCTGTGATACAGATGCTTTTCATCCTATAGACCAGACCGATCCTAAGGTAACAGCTGTAAGGGAATCATTAGGAGTTGGCCCTGATGACATTATGATTTTGACAGTTGGCGGGGATGCCGCTTCCAAGGGCGCTTTAGAAGTTATGCAGGCTTTAGCTATCAATAATACTAAAGCCCCTCCATGGAAATATGTTTGCAAGGTCTGGCCTCAGGCCAGAACCGAAATACAAAATTTGGCTGATTTTAAACTGGCAAATCAGCTGGGAATCAGCCAAAACATAATTTATACTATGAATAGAGTATCAAGAACTTTTATGCCTTATTTAATTAACGCCTGTGATATTTATGCAGCGCCTTCCCGACTTGAAGGTTTTGGAATGCCTCAAGTTGAGGCGGGAGCATGTGGAAAACCGGTTATAGGAATAAAGGCTATGGGGATGATGGATACACTTGTTCATGGGGAAACCGCTCTCCTGGCCGAAGTCGCGCAGGAAATTATTTTAAAAGAGGCTATCCTGGGCACCGAATCCGGATTTCATGAAAATCAGAGAATTATTTTTAAAAATCCTCGCACTGTTGACTATCGTGCAAGTGTTAATGATATTGCCAATTATTTAATGGATTTAATGGAAAATCCCGAGTTGCGCCATAAATTGGGCCAAGCAGCAAGAAAAAGAGTCGTTGAAAATTTTAATTATAAGGCAGTTGCTAAGCGCTTTGTAGAAATTATTTCTGCACAGCTGGGGATATCATAATGGAACCAGGCTTAAATGGTTTAATAGAAAAAGCAAAAAAGGCGGCTCTTGAGGTACTTTTGCATAACAATAAAGGGCCATTTATGAATCTTCCCAGAACAGCAGGGTGGGGTTATCCTGAGCCATATACAAGAGATTTAATGATTTCTGCCCTTGGGGTGCTGCTGACGGGAAATGACATATTAATAAGTTCCTTAAGAAGAGTATTTCAGACTTTGGCAAAAAATCAGACTCGTTTGGGGCATATTTCATCCATTGTTCATGATCCCGAAGAAAGCGGTGCAAGTGATACGACCCCTTTATTTCTCATGGCAATAAAGATATTTCGTGAATTTACAGGAGAAGATGATTTTTTAGAAGAAGCTGTAAAAAAGGCGCTTACATGGATGGAGTATCAGTCTCCACGCGATCGGATTTTAGTGGCTCAGCTTCCTACCAGTGATTGGCGTGATGAACAGTGGGTTTTAGGTTATGGTCTTTTTGTTAACACAATAGTATACACTTACTTAAAATTATTTAGCCTTGATAAGCAGGCAAGTGCGTTAAAAAAAAAGATAACGGCTCGTCTTTCTATCAAAGAAGAGGACGGCAAACACTACACAGAAGGCGGTTTAAAAATAAAATTTAAACCATACTATGCGCTCTGGTCCTATAAAATATACAATAGCGAACGGTTTGATCTTTTAGGTAATAGTCTGGCAATTCTTTCAGGAATTGCCTCGCCGTCAAGATCCTTAAATATGATTTCCTGGATAGAAGAAGAGTGTCAGAAATTAAAAAATAATGGAGATCTGGTTATAGATTTACCGCCCAATTTTTTTCCTTTTATTAATCCAGGAGATAATGACTGGCGACATAGATATGCAAAATTCAACCCCCCCGGGGATTACCATAATGGAGGGGTATGGCCATTTATTTGCGGCTTTTATATAGCCGCTTTAGTGGCAGCGGGCAGATATAAACTAGCTGAAAAAAAGTTTGAAGCACTTACAAAACTGATACAGTCTGTCAATACCGCTAAAGTAGAATTTGGGTTCAATGAATGGTTTAAAGCCCAAGATGGTAAACCTAAAGGACAGGATTGGCAAACATGGTCAGCGGCCATGTATTTATATTCGGCGGAGTGTATTAAACTAAAGCGAACTCCTTTTTTTGATAAAATAAGAGCCGAGTAGAAAATACGGGGGACATTTATGAATCAGACGGAATATTATTGAACCCTTGTCCTTACAGACTCGAGGCAACTCCAACCATCGCATCAACCGCAAGAAGATAAGCACCTTTTACAGGTGGAAAATTTGGTATTATTGTAAAAGCTTTCTTTGCAATTCTACGGACTTCATCTATATATGGATCTATTAAATAAGGATTATTTGTACCAAACAAACTACCAATAAGTACTAATGGTAGTTTTTCTTTTTCCATTCCAAGATGTTTGACAATACTTGCTGCATATTGTCCTTGTGCTCGCCCCATTTCCTGAACAATCATGATAGCAACCGCATCTCCTTTGTTTGCTAAACGAAAAGTCTCTATTGGCAATTTAAATGCAACCTCATCTGGTATGAAATCTACGCGAATTATAGTACTAACTTCATCCATAGTCTTAACGCCAAAGAGTGATGGTATAACTGCTTCAAGTTTTGTTTTTTTATAGGTACCTTCATTAGATCTAAATGCTGTGAATTTCCGCGCTAAATTAATCAAAGAATTCTGATTATTTTGATCGGCATTAAAGTTTTTCAGATTATTTAATCAAGAAAGGACCGACCCGGAAGGTCGGTCCGGTTTTAGTTTTAGAATTTCAATTCATTATCTT
>JADHTG010000038.1 GCA_016776505.1 Bacteroidota bacterium | reverse complement strand
GAACTGAATAGTAGCCAAATAGACAAGTTTTAACATAGCCATATCTGAAGTAAATGCTCCTTTAGATTTGGTTACTTTTCTGATCATACGATGGAATCCTTCAACTGTATTTGTTGTATAAATCAACTTTCTGATTTGTTCTGGATATTTAAAATATTGACTCAGCCTAGTCCAGTTTGATCTCCAGCTTTGTATAACTACTGGGTATTTCTTTCCCCATTTTTGTTCAAGTTGATCAAGATTATGCTCTGAAAGTTCCAATGAACTGGCTTGATAAACCTGCTTGAGATCCTTCATAAATTCACGATAATGCTTCCAGGGAATATACTTTAAACTGTTCCTTATCTGATGGATTACACAAAGTTGAACTTCTGTCTTAGGGAATATGCTTTCAATTGCATCGGCAAAACCTCTCAGGTTATCAATACTGGCTATTAGGATATCTTCTACACCTCGACCACTTAGGTCTGTTAACACCTGTAGCCAGAAAGATGCACTTTCATTATGTCCAACATATAACCCAAGGACCTCTTTTTGCCCTTTCATGTTGACCCCCAAAATCGTATAAACTGCTTTAGTGATTACCCGACCATCTTCCCTGATCTTAAAGTGGATCGCATCCATCCAAACTATTGCATAAAGCCTCTCCAGTGGCCTGCTTTGCCATTCCCTGATTGCAGGAATAATCCTGTCTGTAATAGAGTTTATTGTCCCATCACTAACGGCTACACCATACATTTCTGATAGATGTGCTTGAATATCACTATAACTCATTCCTAACCCATACAGACCAAGTATCTTGTCTTCTAAATCTCGGGGAAGCATGGTTTGGCGCTTCTCTATTGTATGTGGTTCAAAGCTGCTGTTTCTATCGCGGGGAGAAAAAATATCAAAGCTCCCCAAAGAGCTCTTGAGATTTTTTTGTGTATGGCCATTGCGCCTATTATTTTCTTCACTCCGAGTCTTTTTTAAGTGACTATCAAGCTCACCTTCTAATGCAGCTTCTACAACTTGCTTTATCAAAGGGCTGAAAATACCATCGTTTCCTGTAAGCGGTTTGCCTTGTCGGAGAAGTTCTGCCGCTTCTTTGCTGAATTCCTCCCAGTTAATTTTCTTTTCCATATTAATGTCAAATTTAATATTCTATAATTTGACACACTTTATTGAACA
Organism: Bacteroidota bacterium; assembly: GCA_016776505.1. Taxonomy (GTDB): domain Bacteria; phylum Bacteroidota; class Bacteroidia; order CAILMK01; family JAAYUY01; genus JABINZ01. The sequence goes on along the minus strand of JADHTG010000038.1, from coordinate 31,538 downwards.
GTCTCTAGCCATTAAATCCGCAATCAAAAATTCACAATCCGAAATTACTTCACCCTCCTGCCTTTTTAACTCTATACCCCATTCCCGCCAGCAATTGCATCACCTTATTCACATGATCTCCCTGAATCAATATTTCCCCATCCTTGACACTTCCCCCACTTCCGCATTTGTTTTTCAGGATTTTACCCAGATCAATTAAATCATCCTCCCTGCCGATAAAACCTGTGACCAGGCTAACCACTTTGCCTCCCCTTTTTTTTCTATCCAATAAAACCCGCAAATCTTGTTGTTTCGGCGGAATAGTCTCTTCCTCATCATTTTGCAGATCATCATATTCAAATTCAGGATCAGTGGAATACATGATTCCTCCCTGGTATTTAGTTTTAAATTTTCTCTTTTTACTCATGACAATAAAAATCCGATGAATATTTTACAAATAAAATGCTTCTCAAAAATAATAAAGAATCCATGACAAAAAGCTTTCTTTTCTAACTCAATTAGCTTCTTTAAATTCGTCTTTAGAATTAGCAGGAATAAATATAGAATAACATGAATTTGAACGAGTTTCAGCAAGCTATTTTAAGCGGAATACCTGATAAATTACCTCAACATCCAGGTCTGGATGATGATGTAAGTCATGCCCCTAAAAGGCCTGATTATTTGACTACAACTGAGAAGAAACTAGCCGTAAGCAATGCCCTGCGTTATTTTTCTGTCGGTCATCATAAAACGCTGGCCAAAGAGTTTGCCAAGGAGCTGAAAAATTACGGCCGTATTTACATGCATCGTTTCCGCCCTGCATACGAAATGAAAGCAAGGCCTATTGATGATTATCCTGCTAAAACAAAACAGGCGGCAGCCATTATGCTCATGATTCAAAACAACCTGGATCATGCTGTTGCCCAGCATCCCAATGAACTCATTACTTATGGAGGAAATGGAGCTGTGTTTCAAAACTGGGCACAATATCTTCTCACTATGAAATATTTAGCTGAAATGACAGATGAACAAACACTGGCTATGTATTCTGGTCATCCCATGGGACTGTTTCCATCTCATAAAGATGCTCCGAGAATGGTGGTTACCAACGGAATGGTGGTCCCTAATTACTCCAAACCGGAGCACTGGCATAAATTCAATGCTTTAGGAGTTTCTCAGTATGGACAAATGACTGCCGGTTCCTATATGTATATTGGTCCACAGGGGATTGTGCATGGAACAACCATTACTGTATTAAATAGCTGTCGCAAAATTGATGATAAAGGTACTAATGGAAAATTGTTTGTTACATCAGGACTGGGTGGAATGAGCGGGGCACAGCCAAAAGCAGGAAACATTGCGGGTGTTATTTCAGTTACTGCTGAAATCAATCCTGCTGCCACATGGAAGCGCCATAAGCAAGCCTGGGTGGATGAAGTCATATCAGACCTGGACGTACTTTGTGAAAGAGTTAAAAAAGCTAAAGCAAGCAAAGAAGTAGTTTCCTTGGCATACGATGGGAACATTGTTGATGTCTGGGAAAAATTTCATAAAGAAAACATTTACGTTGATTTGGGATCAGATCAAACCTCGCTGCACAATCCCTGGGATGGAGGTTATTATCCTGCCGGTAAAAGTTTCGAGGAATCTAACAAAATGATGGCTGAAGATCCCGGCTTATTTAAAGAAAAAGTGCAGGAAAGTTTAAGACGACATGCCAGGGCAATCAATACACATACAGCAAAAGGCACCTATTTCTTCGACTATGGGAATGCATTTCTCCTTGAGGCATCCCGTGCCGGAGCCGATGTGATGGCTGAGGATGGAATTCACTTTAAATATCCTTCCTATGTCCAGGATATCATGGGGCCCATGTGTTTTGATTTTGGATTTGGACCTTTTCGCTGGGTTTGTACGTCTGGCGATCCAGTGGATCTGGAAAAATCAGATCACATCGCTTGCGAAGTGCTTAAAAATATAATGAGAAACTCAGCCAGGGAGATACAGCAGCAAATGGCAGATAATATTCAATGGATTCAGGGAGCTCAGGAAAACAAACTGGTAGTAGGTTCACAAGCCAGGATATTATATGCTGACGGGGAAGGACGAATAAAAATTGCTGAAGCTTTTAATAAAGCTATACGAGCTGGAATCATCTCAGCCCCTATTGTATTGGGACGTGATCATCATGATGTATCCGGCACAGATTCTCCTTTTAGGGAAACCTCAAACATTCATGACGGTTCTAGATTTACTGCAGATATGGCTATTCAGAATGTAATCGGAGATTCATTTCGAGGAGCTAGCTGGGTTTCTATTCATAATGGCGGAGGTGTAGGTTGGGGAGAGGTGATAAATGGCGGTTTTGGGATGTTGTTGGATGGCAGCAATGATTCTGATCGAAGGTTAAAAAATATGCTTTTCTGGGATGTGAATAATGGTATTTCCAGGCGTAGCTGGGCAAGAAATGAAGGAGCTTTGTTTGCCATTAAACATGCAATGAATAATCATCCCGATCTAAAGGTCACTTTGCCAAATATAGCTGATGAAAAAATAATTGATTCATTATTCTAATTAAATCCTGCTTATTCTGTTTCTACAATTGAGGATTCAGAATTGAAATATGGATTTCGCTCGGAACAAAATTGAGTGTTCACTATTAAAATGTAAAGTATTTACATATATTATTCCTTACAATTCTAATCACTGAGTCAATTATTAATCTTAATTTAGCGCTTTATTTTTTTTAAGAACAAATCCTAAAAACAGCTTTATGACTGAAATTATCAAACAAACACTTAGGGACTCTAAGTCAGCCCGTTGGACAGCTTTAATTATACTGTCCTTTACCATGTTTGCTGGCTATATGTTTACAGAGGTTATTTCTCCTTTGAAACCAATTCTCGAAAGATCAGGTATAAACAGCTCTGATTTTGGTTTCATCACCAGCGCTTATGGAATATTTAACGTATTTCTTTTCATGCTTATTATAGTAGGAATTCTATTGGATAAGTTTGGAATACGCTTCAGTACGATTGCTTCTGTTCTGGTTATGATAACCGGAGGACTTATTAAATACGCAGCCTTTAAGGGAATGATTGGTAGCACTGTTGACACCATGACCATATTAAAGCTCGAAATTACGACCCAGGTTTTTTGGGCGGGTTTTGGTTTTGCACTATTTGGAGTAGGGGTTGAATATGCTGGAATTACAGTTTCAAAGTCTGTTGCAAAATGGTTTAAGGGCAAGGAAATGGCATTGGCTATGGGAATGCAAGTGGCTATTGCTCGTTTAGGATCATTTGCACCTTTGGCTTTCGGAGCCAAAATAGCTTACAAATATGATGTGCCAACAACCATCTTAATTGTAATTGTATTCTTAGTTCTTGGTTTATTTGGCTTCTTTTATTACAATACACTTGACAGAAAACTTGACAAACAACTTCATCTTGAAAATACCAAATCGGCTGATGACGATTTCAAGATTTCTGATCTGGGCCTGATCATAAAGAACCGTGGTTTCTGGCTGATTGCTATTCTTTGCGTTTTGTTTTATTCAGGGGTTTTTCCATTTTATAAATATGGACCCGACTTAATGGTTAATAAATTTGGCGTTTCTGTGAAATGGGCCGGATTGTTACCCAGTTTGGTTCCATTCGGCACCATGTTGCTTACACCATTTTTTGGAAGCATTTATGACAAAAAGGGGAAAGGAGCCACTATTATGATTATAGGTGCTGTTTTACTAATTATAGTTCATAGCATTTTCTGGCTACCCTTTGTAAACAGCCTGGTCATTGCATTTTTCAATGTGATTCTATTAGGAATTGCATTTTCCCTCGTTCCATCAGCCATGTGGCCATCCGTTCCCAAAATTATTCCTGAAAAACAATTAGGCAGTGCATTTGCATTGATCTTTTGGGTGCAGAATTTTGGTCTTTGGGGTATTCCATTATTGGTAGGTGTGGTTTTGAACTCAACGAATCCAACCATTGTGCCTGACAAAACTCTTATTATTGACACTTATGCGGAGGCCTATACTTCGGCCCTGGAAAATAGCGCATTTATCGGGGTCAAAGATTCAAAAGGAAATGAAATTGACCGGGATGCCATCAAAATATTGGCAAGATCCTCAGGAGGAGATTTGGTGGACAAAGTAATTGCAGAATCTCCCAAAGAAGAGGTCATCGAATACGATAAGGATCAGCTTACGCAAAAGATTTCAACAGAAATTAAGTTGGTGGTAGAAGAATATCTGTCTACCATGGATATGTCCCGGATAAATGAAATTGACGCTAAAGATCTGGCGGTGTTGAATGAATTGGAAGAAGTTGCCACCGATAAAGGTTTAGAAATAATCAAAGAAAGCAATATCAAACTGAATTATAATTACACGAAAACCTGGACCATATTTGTTGTATTAACATTGCTGGCATTGGTAATTGCTCTTTGGTTAAAAGCTGAAGACAAGCGAAAGGGTTATGGACTGGAATTACCCAACATAAAAAAATAGATTAGTTAATTGACAACCTAAAATACCTGCTTTGAATAAGGGCAGGTATTTTGTTTATATAAACTCTCTTAACAATTAAAACCTAGCAAATGAATAATGAAATTTTGAATTTACAGCCCAAAGAACTTTGGAAACATTTTTATAGCCTTACACAAATCCCACGTCCCTCAAAAAAGGAAGAAAGGATCATTGAATTCATTAAAAAATTCGGTGAAGACCTGGGACTGGAAACAATAGTTGATAAAACAGGCAATGTGATTATTAAAAAACCCGCGACCCCAGGGATGGAAGACAAACTGGGTGTGGTATTACAGGGTCACCTCGATATGGTTCCTCAAAAAAACTCGGATAAAGTGCATGATTTTGAAAAAGATCCTATTGAAACCATCGTTGATGGGGAATGGGTTAGAGCAAATGGAACCACATTGGGATCAGATAACGGAATGGGAGTAGCTGCCACTATGGCTGTCCTGGAATCAACTGATATGATCCATCCCGCAATTGAAGGCTTGTTCACTATTGATGAAGAAACCGGGATGACAGGTGCGTTTGGTTTAGAACCTGGTATTCTCAATGGAGATATTCTGATTAACATGGATTCTGAAGATGAGGGTGAACTCTATGTTGGATGTGCTGGTGGAATGGATGCAGAAGCTCTTTTTACCTACAGCGAGGAAATAGTTCCTTCCAACTACACAGCCTTTGACATCAAGGTCACTGGGATGAAAGGCGGACATTCAGGTATCGATATTCCACTCGGAAGAGGTAATTCTAATAAAGTATTGAATCGCTTTCTTTGGACAGCTCAACGTGAACTTGGTTTACGAGTCGCAAAATTAGCCGGTGGTAGTTTAAGAAATGCCATTCCCAGAGAATCTTTTGCAACTGTTGTAGTTCCTTCAGAGAAAACTGCAGATCTGAGAAAAAGTATTGATAATTATAGTATTATCGCAAAAGCCGAATTATCAGTTGTTGAACCCGATATGAAATTTGAACTGATCCAAACTGAATTGCCTTCTAAAGTAATGAAGTTGGAAGATCAGACTCGCGTATTGAATGCAGCTTATGCATGTCCTCATGGAGTGATGCGAATGAGTGATGGTGTAAACGTACCTGAAACCTCCACCAATATGGCCATCTATAATATTGATAATGGAAAAGCGGAGATAGTGAGCCTTATGAGGAGTTCTGTCGATTCTGCTAAAATAGATTTATCTCAACGGATGACTGCACTCCTCGAACTGGCAGGAGCCAAAGTCACTTTGAAAGGAGAATACCCGGGATGGAAACCAAATATGGACTCTCCTATTTTGAAAACCATGAGCGAAGTGTATCATAAAAAGTATGGGAAAATTCCTGAGGTCAAAGTCATTCATGCTGGTTTGGAATGTGGCATATTAGGCAACGGTTATCCAAATTGGGATATGATCTCATTTGGCCCAACAATCCGTTTTCCTCATTCCCCTGATGAGAAAGTGAATATTGAGACAGTCGATAAATTCTGGAATTTCCTGGTGGAAACACTTAAAGCTATTCCTAAAAAGTAATTGGGTTTATCCATTATTATTTGACCCTGATGGGGATTCTTGACATTATTTTTGTATCCTCAAACTGGAATGGAAATAATCTAATTCTGAATTCCGATTTTTAAAGAAAAAGGAAGCAAAGTATTTATCATTGCATATTATTGTATAGATTTTAGAAAAATTCTCCGAAAAAAGGAAAAAAGGAAATTTTTAACCATCTTTTTGCTTGATAAATTATAGTAATTTTTTGCACTAACTATTGCTCGTTTTATTTGCTTATTAAAATTGGGTGAAATTAATCTGATGTAGGGATATCAAAACATTTCCTATGTGTAATTAGGTACTTTTATACCTGTTTGATAATTTATCCTATTATCTTTAATTTTAAATATTTTAAAAAAGCTTTGTTTTGGCACACAAGTTGTAATTTTTATGGTGAAGAGAAGAGTAGTTTTTTGGTGAGTTAAAGTCCGGCACCCAGCCGGCTTTAACTCATTTTTTTTTCAATCCATTCAATCATTCTTTATTCCCTAAATTAGCTGAAAATCTATTATGGCATTCCTTGTTCTTTGTATCATTTCATCAACTGCCATCAATTTGATTTTCAAATCGGTTACCCGCTTTAATGCAAACACTTTTCATGTGATTGTAATAAATTATTTCATTGCTGCATTACTGGGTGTTGCCATTGCTGGTTCATCATTTATCCATTTAGTATCAGATCCCAAACCATGGATGCTTCTTTCTGTCATTATTGGAGCATTGTTTATTGCCATGTTTCATCTGATGAGTCTTTCAGTTCAAAAAGCGGGCATAAATCCAACGACCATTGCCGGACGACTTTCGGTGATCATTCCCATGTTATTCTCTATCATTTTCTATCATGAAATCATTGATCATATTAAAGTCTGGGGAATAGTGATGGCACTAATTTCAGTCATTCTGTCTGTGTATAAAAAACGAGAACATGTTTCGGATAAGCAATCCCTGTTTTTACCTCTTATCATATTCCTTGGTGCAGGACTTATCGATAGTCTGGTCAAATTTTCCCAGGATGCATACTTAAATGATGAGCTTTTGCCCACATTCTCGGCATTGCTGTTTTTTGTATCTTTAGTAATCGGCGTGTTTGTTCTGCTTGTTCAAAAAAAATCATTTAGGAGCATTGTAATTAAAAAGAATCTCCTTTTTGGAACAGCACTGGGTTTTTGCAATTTTGGTTCCATTTTCTTCTTTGTGAAAGCTCTTGGAAACAGCGGCCTAAACAGTTCTTCTGTCTTTGGCATCAATCATATTGGGATAGTTGTTTTATCTGTATTTTTTGCATTGATCCTTTTTAAGGAAAAAGTCAATAAGATAAACTGGATTGGAATTGTTCTTGCTATTTGTGCTATCATTTTACTCACCATTAAAACGAATCATTTATGAAACATCTATTGACTTTCTTAACATCTCTTTCCAAAAACAATAACAGGGATTGGTTTAACGCGCATAAGGATGAGTATGAAGAACTGAAAAAGCAATTAGAAACACTTTCTCTATCATTAATCACTGAAATAGGCAGGTTCGATTCAAGCATTTCTCATCTTCAGCCAAAAGATACGATGTTCAGGATTTATCGTGATATTCGGTTCTCAAAGGATAAAACGCCTTATAAAACAAACATGGGTTTATTCTTTGTTCCAGGGGGTAAAAAATCAAATAAAGCTGGCTATTATTTTCATATTGAACCTGGGAATTCATTCGTAGGCGGAGGCAGCCATGTTCCACAAAAAGATGAGCTCAAAAGTATACGTGAAGAAATCTATACTCATTCAGCAGAGTTTAAACGAATAGTGGAGAATGAATCCTTCGTTAAAACTTTTGGTTCCCTTGACGGTGAAAAACTCAGCCGGCCACCCAAAGGATTTGATCCTGAATTTGAAGATATTGAATACCTGAAACACAAGAGTTTTACTGTATTTAAAAAGCTTGAAGATGATGCTTTATTGACTGAAGATCTTCAACATAAAGTGCTTGAAATATTCAATGAAATGAAAAGCTTTATCTTTTTTCTTAACCGGGCAATTGTTTGATTTCAGATCAATAAACTGGCGATTTGAAATCCGGCAAAAGAAAATATCCAGGCTATTCCCATAGAATATGAAATATAGAGAACAGTGTATTTCCACTTTTGAGTTTCCCGGTGAAATACAGTTGTTGCAGCAACGCAAGGTATATAAAGCAGAACAAATATCAAAAACGCAACGGCTGTAGCCACATTGTATTCATCCGCATTTCGTAATTTTTGCTGAAGGCTCTTATTTCCACTGCCTCCATTGTCTTCCGTTGAAAAAATAGTGGCAATAGAAGAAACAACAATTTCTTTTCCTGCAATACCTGCAACAAGGCTGATTCCTAATCTCCAATCAAATCCAAGTGGTTTAATAACAGGTTCAATCAATTTACCTATTCTTCCAACCAGTGAATATTGCATTTGTTTGCTGGCCTCATCATTTGAAAGAGCTGCTATTATGTGTGTTTTTATATCAGGAGGAAAGGCTTCGCTTTCTAAAACTGTTTGTTCAAGCTGATGAAAATTATCCTTAATTTCCTGACTTTGAGGGAAATTGGTCCCTAACCAAATGATTAATGAAGCTATTAAAATAATGGTGGCTGCTTTTTTCAAATAAAGAGACGCTTTTTGCCACATTTGATAAAATAAACTTTTTAAGGTAGGAAACCTGTAAGGTGGGAGTTCCATGACAAAGGGTTCTGACTCCCCTTTAAAAATAGTTGCTTTGAAAAGTTTTGCTGAAAAAAGCGCAATGAAAATTCCAAGCAAATAAATTGCGAATAATACATTACCCGCCACAGATACACTAAAAAAAGCACCGATTATTAATATATATACAGGGAGTTTTGCTCCGCAACTCATAAATGGAATGATGAGCAAAGTAGTAATTCTATCACTTTTGCTTTTAAGGGTTCGGGTTGACATAAAAGCAGGGACAGAACAGCCGAATCCTGTAATCATAGAAATTGCAGATTTGCCATGCAGGCCAAACGAATGCATTACTTTGTCAATTACAAAGGCCGCTCTTGCCATATAACCAGTACCTTCCAGGAAAGCTAAAGCCAGGAAAAGAAGCATGATGCTTGGCAAAAACACCAGGACTCCTCCCACTCCACTCAGAATTCCATCAACCACAACTGATTGAATTGTTTCATTGACAATATAGAGTTTTGCAATCATTCCGAACCAGTTAAAAATCGACTCAAGCCAATCCATGGGGTATTTGCCTAATTTAAATACCATCTGGAAAACTGCCCACATGATCAGGAAAAAAACAGGAATTCCAGTTATCCTGTTAATCAGTATCCTGTCGAGAATGACTGAATAATTCCTTTTTGAGATTTGGTTGAATTTAACAGCTTCCCTGATTGCCCCCTTTATAAAAGAATGCCGGTTTTGTGTGATTAAAAGCTCTGCATCCTCCCCGAACTTGGATTCAAAAAATTTATTTGCATCTAAAAGCTGGCTGTATACTTTAATCCAGATGGGTCGTTCGTGAACCAGGTCATAAACTAATTTATCATTCTCCAAAAGTTTAACAGCCATCCAGCGGGAAGGGTAAATCTTCAATAATTCCTCATCCTGTTGAAGGATCAAAGAAAGCTTATCCACTCTTTCTTCTATTTCTGGCTGATAATGCGCTTTAAATTTTGGCTTAAATCTATTTTCGTAAACCTCCACAATACTTTCCAGTATTTCCTTTATTCCTGTTCCATACTTGGCTGATGTAGGAATTATTTTTGTTCCAAGCAGTTTTTCGAAAAGGTCAAATTTTATTTCGGTTTCATTCTTTTGCACTTCATCATACATATTCAGCGAAATGATAAAGTTGTTTTCAAGCTCCATTAACTGAGTGGTCAAATAAAGGTTTCTTTCCATATTTGAACCATCCACCACATTTAAAACGAGGTCGGGCTTTTGATCTGTAATGAATTTACGGGCAACCACTTCTTCAGGAGAATAAGCAGTCAGAGAATAAGTGCCGGGCAAATCAATAAAGTTGATTTTATATCCATTGAATTTCCGTATTCCGTGAACTTTTTCAACTGTTACTCCACTAAAATTTCCAACTTTTTGATTTGCACCAACTATGGCATTGAAAAGAGATGTTTTCCCTGAATTTGGATTACCTGCAATCGCAACTGTTATGACCTGGAGATCATCCATGAAATATGATTATTAATTAATCCAGCGTTTTAACAAATATATATTTAGCTTCATCCAATCTTAAACTTAAATAAAATCCATTCAGTTTAATTTCCAACGGATCTCCTAAAGGTGCTTTTCGAATAACTAAGAGTTTCTGCCCTTTTACCAAACCCATATCAAGCAACCTCTTTCGGATATCACCCTTTGCCTCCGTACTCATAATTTCTGCGCGCTCTCCCTTTTTTAAATCTGACAAATTAAGCCTGGTTTCCATTTGTTTTTCCTCTCTGAACATTACTTTATTTACACGAAATATGTATTTTAGAATTATTCCAATTATCACAAAAATAGTGTATTAATATTAGTTTTTGTTAATATTATTGAGGTGATATTTTTGAAGTACTTAGATTTGAAACCGATTTAGCTGTTTGCGTTTTGTCTGACAGGCCGGATTTGAACTTTTTTGATGTTATTTATTTGAATTAATAATGCAAAATAAACCAAAGTTATTTTCTGAATTTCCACCAATTTCAATTGCTGAATGGGAAAAGCAAATAAGGAAGGACTTAAAAGGGCAGGATTATGACAAAAAGTTGCTTTGGGAAACTTTAGACGGGTTCATATTGAAGCCTTACTACAGTGAAAAAGATTTGCTTCCATTAGATTATTTAAATTCAATTTCTCCCCATTTAATGCCTTCTGATGGTCATTTGATTAGCAATAGCTGGATCATGCATCAGGAAATCCTGGAATCAGATCCTCTAAAAGCAAACAAGCTTGCCGTAAAGGCAATTAAAGGCGGAATGAATCACATCAGTTTTAATGCATCTGAAATAAAAAATCTCTCTAAATTAAATGTCCTTCTTAAAGGGATAGATATCATTGAAATTAGTATTGGATTTTATAATCAGGAGTGTAACCGTTTTTTGCGAAACCTGCTTACTGAGTTCGCAGTAAGCAATAATTTTAATAAACTGAAAATCCGGGGAAATTTTGAGGCAGATCCTTATGGTATATTGCTTTCGACTGGAGATTATCGTGAAAATCCTGGACAGCTTAAAAGACATTATTATGAATTAATCGATTCGCTGGATACTCATTTGCCAAATTTCCGCGGTATCACGATACACGGGCAGCAATTTCACAATGGGGGTGCCACCTCTACCCAGGAGTTAGCTTATGTGCTTGCATTGGGCGTTGAATATTTAAGCATGCTTACTGAACAGGAATTGCCTATTGATAGCATCACCCCTTTTCTTCAACTTTCATTCGGAATCGGAAGTGATTACTTCATAGAGATAGCAAAAATCAGAGCTGCCAGGTTACTTTGGTCAAAAATGGTAGAACAGTATTCTCCCAAAAAAAAGGACTCCAATAAAATATTCATTCACGCTGAAACATCCTCCGTAAACAAAAGCATATACGACTCTCATACCAATATGTTAAGAGTCACCACTGAAGCCATGTCAGCAATTATTGGGGGAGTAGATTCACTTTATATAAAACCTTTTGATCATCTGTATAAATTACCAAATGAATTCTCAGCACGGATTGCGAAAAATGTACAATTGCTACTCAAAGAAGAATCCTATTTAGATAAAGTGGTTGATCCTTCTTCAGGCTCTTATTACATTGAAAATATGACTGACCAATTAGCTCAATCTGCCTGGAAATTATTTAAAACAATTGAAAAGGAGGGTGGATATCTGATTGCTATTGAAAAAGGAATTATCCAAAATCAAATAATGGATTCGGTAAACAAAAGAAAAGAACAGCTTTTAAACAATAAGGAGCATGTCCTTGGAGCAAGTTTATATCCCAATACAAATGAAAGAATATTTGGTGACATGGAGATTTCTGAATTTGATAATGATGAATCCGGCCAAACCAGGTTTCAAATAATAAAACCCTATAGGAAAGCTGTTCCGTTTGAGCAACTTCGGTTAAAAACAGAAAGATATATTGCAAAGGGAAACAAAGCACCACTGGTTTTTATGCTGCCTGTTGGAAATCCATCCAGGGCTTCGGCAAGACAAAATTTTGCCAGGAATTTTTTTGGATGTGCTGGTTTTGACATAATTGAAAATGATCATTTTACACAGCTTGAAAAAGGGATCAAACAATCCATCCAGGTTAAAGCAAACTTGATTATTGCCTGTAGTTCTGACGAGGAATATCCGATCTTTTGTCCCGAGATACTGAAACAATTATCAAAGAATAAATCGAATGCAAAACTCATTGTTGCTGGTTTCCCAAAGGACAGCACAGAAGAGCTTAAAAATATGGGGGTTTATGACTTTATTCATTTAAGAACAAAGCTGGTTAAAAGCTTGACTGAATACCAGAAACTTTTTAAAATCATCTAATTTGGACGATTTAACTTGATTATAATGAGACCTGATTTTCAAGATATTGACTTTAAATCAAAAACGAAATCAAAATTGCCATTTGAAAGCAAACTGGATTCATGGCTGACTCCAGAACAAATTGAAGTAAAATCTTTTTACCAAAAAGAGGATATTAAAGACCTTGAGCACCTTCATTATGCAGCAGGAATACCCCCTTTTTTAAGAGGACCTTATGCAACGATGTATACCATGAGACCATGGACTGTCCGCCAGTATGCTGGTTTTTCAACAGCAGAAGAATCAAATGCTTTTTATAGAAGAAATCTGGCTGCTGGACAAAAAGGCTTATCTGTGGCATTTGATCTGGCGACTCATCGGGGTTATGACTCCGACCATAAGCGAGTAGTGGGTGATGTGGGGAAAGCTGGTGTCGCAATTGACTCCATTTTAGATATGAGAATACTTTTTGACCAAATTCCATTAAATAAAATGTCTGTCTCAATGACCATGAATGGAGCTGTATTACCCATTATGGCTTTCTATATTCTTGCAGCTGAAGAACAGGGGATCAAGCCGGAACATTTGGAAGGGACTATTCAGAATGATATCCTCAAGGAATTTATGGTACGGAATACATATATTTATCCGCCCATTCCATCCATGAAAATAATTGCTGACATATTCGCATACACAGCTGAAAATATGCCTAAATTCAATTCCATCAGTATTAGCGGTTATCATATGCAGGAAGCCGGAGCTACCGCAGATCTTGAGTTGGCTTACACACTTGCTGACGGATTGGAATATTTAAGAACCGGTGTAGGCGCTGGATTGGATATTGACACATTCGCACCTCGATTATCATTCTTCTGGGGTGTAGGTATGAATCATTTCATGGAAATTGCTAAAATGCGGGCTGCTAGAATGCTATGGGCTAAGATTGTAAAACAGTTTAATCCCAAAAATGCCCGGTCGATGTCATTAAGAACTCACTGCCAGACATCCGGATGGAGCTTAACCGAACAAGATCCGTTTAACAATGTAGCAAGAACCTGTGTGGAGGCAATGGGAGCTGTTTTGGGCCATACACAATCATTACATACCAATGCATTGGATGAAGCCATTGCGCTTCCAACGGATTTTTCTGCCAGAATCGCCAGGAACACTCAACTTATTATTCAGGAAGAAACAAAGATCTGCAAAGGAATTGATCCCTGGGCAGGATCCTATTACGTGGAAAAACTTACCCACGAAATAGCTCATAATGCATGGAAACTTATTGAAGAGGTGGAAAAATTAGGCGGTATGGCTAAAGCAATAGATACAGGCCTGCCTAAAATGAAAATTGAAGAAGCAGCCGCCAGAAAACAAGCTCGCATTGAATCCGATTTAGATACGATTGTAGGGGTTAATAAATATAAACTGGATCAGGAAGCACCGCTCGATATTTTGTCGGTCGACAATACTGCTGTTTTGGAAAACCAAATAAAACGAATTAAGGATCTCAAAGCCAGCAGAAATCAAAAAGAAGTGGAAGATGCCCTGCAAATAATCACTACATGTTGTGAAACAGGAAAAGGGAATCTTTTGGAATTTTCCATAGATGCTGCTCGTAAAAAAGCAACCTTGGGTGAAATTTCTTTTGCTTGTGAGAAAATTTTCAAAAGATACTCTCCTCCAATAAAATCTATTTCAGGTATTTATTCATCCGTTATGACTAATAATAAAGATTTTAAAAAAGCCAAATCCCTGGCGGATAAGTTTGCAGAATCAGAGGGAAGAAGACCTCGTATCATGGTCGCAAAAATGGGTCAGGATGGACACGACCGGGGTGCCAAAGTTATTGCCACGAGTTTTGCAGATCTGGGTTTTGACGTGGATATTGGACCCTTATTTCAAACTCCGGATGAAGCAGCGCGCCAGGCTGTTGAAAATGATGTGCATATTTTGGGAATTTCCAGTTTAGCTGCAGGACATAAAACACTTGTTCCTCAGGTGATTGATGAATTAATAAAGGCTGGCAGAGAGGATATTTTGGTTATTGTGGGTGGTGTAATTCCCCACCAGGATTATGACTACCTGTATAAGAAAGGAACTGCAGGAATATTCGGACCCGGGACCAATATCGCCAAAGCAGCAAAAGAAATTTTGGAGGTATTAATTGCGCGAAATAGAGAATAATTATTCATTTTTTGTAAAAACTCCAATAAACCTCAGATAAGATGTTGGGTGAATATCTTTGAAATTTTGCAGTCTGAAAACCTCTAATTCAAGTTTTGTTAGCTCGTTTAAAATACGCGTTTGCAATACTTTCACATCGTAATGCCTGGAATAATATTGCTTCCAATTGCAATAACGAATAGCAGCTGATTTATCCGTTTTGGGCATATGAAATTTCAACAGGTTAAATGCCGGATCAAGATGAATGGTGTATTCATATGCAAGGTAAAAAGGTAAAACAATGACCTTTCCTCCCGGCTTCAGAACTCTTTGCATTTCTACAAAAAATTCTGTATCAGAATTCCCTTCAAAGTGCTCCAGGGAACAATGCAATGTAACCGCATCTATGCTTTGATCCGGCAAAGGTATTTCGGAAGCGTATCCTCCAATTTTATCTCTATGTAAACCTTTCTTAAACACTAAATCCTGTTGATAGGAATTTGTCAGATTATATTTTTCTTTTACAATTGTATAAAAAGGAGATGTACAGGCTGCTATATCAATAAAGTTACTTGTTGCTTTCAGGTTCAGAAATTGAAAGGAGACAAAATGTTCGAGGGTTTTTTCAATAAAGTTTTGCCTGGGGTCTTTTCCACCTCCATAATAGGAAACAGGATACTTTGTATTTTCAAGATATTGCTGGTAATCAGAGGGATTGATCGTTATTTCTTTTACGGTGATTCCTGCTTGATCTAAATCCAAAACCAGCTTATCATCGAGTTTTTTATCAAGCAGATGTTCTACAGATATATGTCCTGTTTGAACCGGACTCTTCAAAGCGACAATCAGCCTGAAGAGGAAGTTGTGAAGTAGGTTATATAAAGTACGTATGAACCTCATTGCCAATTCTTGCTTTTCAGCCATAAATTTACCGCCTGGCTAAATCCAGAATGATTGTTGGAATGTACTATCTCATATTTCCCTTTCAGATCATTAGGTGAATTGTCCACAACAAAAGATTTTCCTGCCCAGTTCAACAAATCCAGATCGTTGTAGTCATTTCCAACAGCCATAATATTTTCCTGTGTGATTCCATACAAATCGGCGATGTAATTCACCCCAATAGCTTTTGATACGTTCTTTGCAAATATCTCAATCCAAACAGATTGATGATCTAAAGGAGAGGTAGATCTAATAACTTTCAATTTTTTCAGCGATCTGGAAATTTCCTCACATATCTTAAGCCCGTGGCTTACTTCTGTTATTGCTAACAGTTGGCAGGACTCTTCTGGATCAAATTCTTCCGGAAAAATCTCTTTTGAAAAATCTGTATAGAGTTTATTCCTTGTTTCGAAGTCTGTATCTGATTTCTTTTTTCTTATAAAGACATACCGATGATTTTCCGGAATTTTTTCCTGAACAGTAAAGTTGATATCGTATTTCATAAGCAATTCAAATGATCTCCTGACTTCATTTGAATTAAGATTGTTCGCATATAATACCCTTTTCCTTTTCCAGTCATACACGCCAGCTCCCGTAGAAAATACAACATAATCAATTGGGGTATTCAGGGGGAGTATTCTTTCAATGGAATAAACAGACCTGCCTGTTGCTATAATCCTGATAAAGCCCTGTGTTTTAAGGGAATTAAGTGTTGAAATATCTTTTTCAGAAATAATAGCCTTTGAACTAAGTAAAGTACCATCCAGATCTGTTGCAACTATTCCTTTCATTGAAAAACCTTTTCAAGGCTGCAAAAATATGCTATAAATAGCTAGCTGCCTTATTTTTCTTAGCAGACTTGAATAATTATAGCAGGGCTTGAACTAACAATCTTAGCCGGAAATAATTTCTTTCCCTTAAAATTTTAAGTATTTAAAGAAACTTCACATTCAATGCTTCATTTTTTCTTCTCATTTATTATTCATTACTACATTTGGATTCTGAAGAATCTGGAGAACATGACGTTTAACTATTTATTCGGACCTATTCCATCGCGCAGACTCGGAATTTCTCTGGGGGTGGATCTGGTTCCTCACAAAATATGCAATTTAAATTGTGTTTACTGCGAAAGCGGAAAAACGACTTTGCACACTACTGTTCGAAAAGATTATATCCCAGAGAACAGTATTATTACTGAGCTAAATACCTATTTAAAAGATAATCCCAAATTAGACTATATTACGTTTTCCGGTGCAGGAGAACCCACCCTTCATTCAGGCATTGGAAATATCTTGAAATTCCTGAAATCGAATTATCCTGGATATAAAACTGCTCTCATTACAAACAGTCTCCTATTTGAAAACAGGGACGTCAGAAAAGAAATTAAACCCTTTCATTTGATACTCCCCTCATTAGATGCGGCCAGTCAGGAAGTTTTTCAGTCCATTAATCGTCCCTATAAAGGGATACTGGTTTCCAATATTATAAATGGATTAATAGAATTCAATAAAAGCTATAAAGGGCAATTGTGGCTTGAATATTTTGTTCTTCCAGGACTAAATGATACCGACAATGAACTTAAATTACTAAAATCTGCTTTCCAAAAAATAAAACCCACTAAATTGCAACTGAATTCACTTGATCGTCCGGGAACTGTAAGCGGTTTAGTTCCAGCCTCATATGAAAGATTAGTGGAATTAAAGGACTTTTTTCAACCCATTCCAACAGACATCATTTCAAGAAGTGATGAAGTAAAACACCTCGACCATCTGAAGCAGGATATTCATTTCTCCATTTTACAGGCTGTTTCGAGAAGACCCTGCAGTATAAATGACCTAAGCCAGATTTTATCCCTTTCGTCTACCGAAACAAAAGCCCATATTGATTTCTTGCTGGAATTGAAAGAAATCAGGGAAGAAGTACAGAATGGTGTGACCTTTTATTGCATTCCCTGAGCCTGATGATCATATAACTCAAGTATTTTTTCAGTAAAACCCCAGCTGAACTCATTCAGGTTTCCATCGGTTATCAATAAAATGATGACATCTCTTTTCTCCACCTCAGCCAGAAGATCAGGATATTCTGAGACGAATTGGGGTTTATTTGTCATGGGGCTGAAATTTTCCTTGAAATAATACCAAAAGTTAAAATTTGAAAAGAATTTTTTCAGCACCCCGGTCCCCACTATCATCCAATAATAACTATCTGCAATTGTCAACAAACAAGGTTTTTCTTTATTTTGTGTATCTGTGATAGTTATAAAGGGATATAAAAGTTTTTCGTTTTCTTTTATCCATATTCTGTTAGTTGCCTTTGCAATGTCGTTATCTGAGCCTCTTGGTGTTTTTGAAACATCAAATGCAAAATAACGGTATTCAGGCAAATCCTTGTGAGTAAGAAATTCAATATAAGTGAACAGGGTGTCCAGCGCAATATAGGTCCCGTAGTTACTCCAATGTGTCCCTCCTTTTGGATAAATGGGGTATGTTACAGTGTCTTTTATTTCTTTAAAATATTGATTGAAATCAATAAAAGGAATTGAGGACTTATGTAATTCTCTTCTGAAAATTTCATAATTAGTTGTTTTTCGTTTGTAATTGTCAAATTCTTCAGGCATATATTCGGGGAATACCGTTGCCTTGCCAGGTGCTAACACAAACATTAAAGAAACTCCTTTTGAGTTCAATATATTTGAAAGCCGCTGTAACTCACTGATTTTATTAATGATACTGTCTTCACCAATAAAGTCAAGTCCGAAATAAGCACCTATATAATGCTTTTCATAATAGTACCCATTTCTTCCTATGGCTACATTCCTGGCAGAAATTTCTTTATAGAGCCAGAATCTGATTTGATTGTATGTTCTAACTAATAATGGCCTTGTTTTTAATGTATATTTCAGCCTCTCTTCTTTTGAGGACTGATAGGATCCGCTAAACCAAGATTCCCTGTTCAGAACACTGTCTTCAGGAACTATGAAATACCCTTTCAGGCTTTTAATTTTGATGAATTCAAGAGGTTGAACAAGCAGTGATAACAACAATGTTGTTGCTATCATAACCAAAGCGATATGTTTGTAAACCTTATTAATCAAAATCTAAAATAAATAAAAGGATTGAAACCGGTAGAAACCACCTCCGACATACAAAGAATTAAAATCGCTAATATCAAAATGTATCTGAAAATAGAAAAAGAAAGGGATTTTTCCTCAAATCGTATTTTTTCAAAATAACTTTCAAGCTTTCCCAAAGCCGGTAGAAATGAAATAATTAAGCTCAGGATAAATATCAGCCAAAATGAGCTGGGAAAAATTTGTCCAGTTGAGCTAAATGAAAACATTTTATGGAAGAATACTAAAGACTGATCCATGTCATCACACCGAAACAATACCCATCCCACAAGCACTATTAAAAAGGTGATCAGGATGGCAGGAATTTTTCCAATCTTCCTAAAAAAACTCTTGAGCAGAAACCTGTTCAATATTAACCAAATGCCATGATAAAGACCCCATAATAAGAAAGCCCAGGACGCACCATGCCAAAATCCTATTAATCCAAAGGTGATCAGTGAGGTGAAAAAATAGATATAGTAATCCGTTTTTAAGTTTAGATACTTTCCCTTTCCCATCTTTTTTGAAAATGAAAATGCCAGGGGAAAAAACAAATAATCTCTAAACCAATTCGTCAGTGTGATATGCCATCTTCTCCAAAAATCAATGACATTATTTGCAATGTAGGGGTTTTTGAAATTCTCAGGGATTTTAAATCCCAGTATTCTGCCTATGCCTATTGCCATATCAGAATATCCTGAAAAATCAAAATAGATTTGCATTGCATAAGCTATGATGATCACCCAGCTTGACCAGGTTCCAAGATTTTCCACCCCATTTGAAAATGCTAAATCAACATGCAAACCCAATGTGTTCGCTATCATCATTTTTTTTGCCAGTCCTATAATAAATCTTCTTAATCCATACAGTTTGTTGTCCATATTTAACATGGATCTGCGATCTATCAATTGATCTGCAATCTGCGAATAACGAATAATGGGACCTGCAATTAGTTGGGGAAATAGCAAAATATAGAGCGCAAAATCTGTCCACTTCTTAAGTGGTTTTCTTACAGCCCGATAAATATCGATGATATAGCTAAGCTTTTGAAAAGTGAAGAATGAAATCCCAATCGGAAGGACAATGTAAATCCATTCAATATTCCTCGCACCAAACAATTCCAATAAGGAATTAAAATTTTCAATAAAAAAGTTGGCATATTTGAAATAGACCAGGAGTCCCAAATTCAATATTAAAGAGGCAAGAAGAAATGGTTTTCTCTTTTGTTTTTTCTCCATACTGACCATCATACGACCAATCAAAAAATCAATCGTAATGGATGTAAGCAATATAAAAATAAAAACAGGAGCGCCCCAGGAAAAGAAAAATATACTGGCTACAAGCAATAGCAGGTTTTTCCACTTGTATGGACTGATAAAGTACAGGATAAGTGTAGCCGGTAAGAAATAAAACAGGAAAATGGTACTACTAAAAACCATTCATTTAATTTTGAAGTATCAAAAATAAAGAATAAGTAGTTTTATTAAGAGGTAAAATAAATGATAGACTTAAGGAGCGATACACTAACAAAACCAACTGCCGGAATGCTTGAAGCTATGATAAAAGCAGAGGTTGGTGATGATGTCTGGGGAGAAGATCCCAGCGTGAATGAATTGGAAAAAAAAGTGGCTGAAATGTTTGGAATGGAAGCAGCACTTTTTTGTCCTTCCGGTACCATGACCAATCAAATAGCCATAAAAGTCCACACTCAAGCCGGTGATGAGGTCATTTGTGATCGAGCCTCTCACGTTTACAACTTTGAGGCAGGGGGAATCGCGTTTAATTCTGCAGCATCCATGCGATTAATCCATGGAGATCGGGGACGGTTTACGGCAAAGGATGTTCTTGAAAATATTAATCCTGATGATATTCATTTTCCGGTAAGCCGGTTAGTTTCAGTCGAAAATACGGTGAACAGAGGTGGTGGCTGTTTTTACCATTTTGAAGATCTAAAGAGGATACGAAAAGTTTGTACAGACCATGGTTTATCATTTCACCTGGATGGAGCACGACTCTTTAACGCACTGGTTGAAACTCGTGAAAAACCTGAAGATTACGGTCAGATTTTCGATACGATCTCCATTTGTCTTTCCAAAGGACTCGGGGCACCCGTTGGGTCTCTTTTAATAGGGAGTTCGGCAATAATAGTAAAGGGGAGAAGAATAAGAAAGATTTTTGGAGGAGCCATGCGACAGGCAGGATTTCTTGCTGCAGCAGGAATATACGCTCTTGATCATCATATTGATCGCCTGGCTGATGATCATAGAAGGGCTAAAGTTTTAAGCTCAGAACTAGCAAAAAGTGATTGTATCAGCACGGTATTGCCAGTGGACACAAACATCGTTATTTTCAACCTGCAGGAAGGTATTTCGGATGAGGAATTTTTAGATAAATTGAAGCAAAAAGAAGTTCTCATGCATGCCATAGGAAAAAATAGTATTCGACTGGTTACCCACCTCGATTTTAATGATGACATGCTTGAAAAAACAATAAATGTCCTTAAGCAGTATTAATTATACAGCAATTTATTGATTTTCTTGTAGTCTGGAATATGTCTGCCAGGCCATTTTTTCACAACCACATTGTCCTTAAATAAAATAAGTCCGGGATTTGACCTGATCATGGTCTCCAATAATACAATATCAGTGCTGCTCATGACATAAGGAACGTTATTTTCATGGGAATACTTTTTCACTTCTTCATCCAGAGAAGAGGTGACAGCCCAAACACCTATATCGCCATCCTTCAAGACCTCATTAACTAATTCATTCAGCTTTCTTTGCGCTTTTTGATTATGCTCAGAGAGTTTGTGGTGAATAATCAAGAGACGATAACCTGTTTCATTTAAGAAAATTTCAGAAATGTCATTACCCATTGAATCAGAAAGCTTGAAGTCCTTTATTTTGATTGGATAACCCTTTCGAATGAGCTTATTACTCGTTTCCCTCCATTCCCAATTGCTATTATCAATTGGAATATTGTCCATATCAAATTCTTTTTTCTCTCCCGTTTCTTTATTCTCATATATTAGAACTGATTCATATTCATCGCCCCTTTCTCCCTCAGGTATGGACATGAGCTCCTTAATGTCATTCCCTACTTTATAAGGTCTGAAATCAATAATGGGCAAATAAGTAAAACAATAAATACTCATTGCAACAATCAATAAGGTGCTTATAATAAGCGTTCCCCAATCCCAGAATCCTTTAAATAATGGTTTTATTTGCTCTCTTTTAATAAAAATAATTAGGGTGAAAATCATCAGAACTACATTCTTGTAGAAAGTTTGCCAATTGGTCATAATGATAGCATCTCCGAAACATCCGCAATCAGAAACAGGATTTTCTATGGCCAGGTATAATGTCAGCAGGCTGAAAGGAATCATAGTCATTAATAGCAACCAAGCCATCAGTTTTCCCCTTGCCCCTAGAAGCAATGCCACGCCCAAAGGAAATTCATAGCAACACAATATAAATGCAAGAATCAAAGCAATCGACTCAAAACCTTCCATATGAAATGCAATGAAGTAATCCGTTACTTTGATCATAGTGCCCATAGGATCAACCGCCTTGACAAAGCCAGAAAAAACAAAGGCAATTCCAACTATAAGCCTGCTGATCAAAAGTATATTGTTATTGTTTTTCATTTCCCTCAGTTAATTTTATCAACGCAAAAAAAGAATAATTTATCATATCGTATAAATTCCCTTCGATGCCTTCAGAAACATTTGTTTTTCCTTCATTCTCAATAATCTGTTTTATCCGGAGAATTTTAGTCAGGATAAGGTCGGTATAGGATGAAATATACATATTCCGCCATGCTTCTCCATAATCATGATTCTTTTTATTCATCAAGCTTTGTGCCTCTTTTAGATAATAATCATACTTTTGAAGCACTTCTTCAAAAGCTAGATTTTCCTGAGAACTCTCAGCTAATTCTATTTGAATCAGGGTAATGATACAATAATTTATGATCCCAATATATTCCGAACTTGCATCCTCTTTAATTTTTGGAATCTTCCCTTCTTCCATATGACGGATACGGTCTGTTTTAATGTAAATCTGATCTATCAGGCTGGGCAATCTTAAAATGCGCCAGGATGTTCCATAATCTTTATTTTTGTTAATAAAAAGAGTCCTGGCCTTCTGGGATTGTTTGTTGTATTGAATGTTTGTTTTATCTGTCACTTTTGAGAATAATTTATTAACAAATTTAATGGAATGATAATGCTGCACAAAAATAACATGATAAAAATAAAAGGAAAACTGTTCGATTTAAAAAAGAAAAGGATCATGGGAATACTCAATTTAACACCTGATTCTTTTTATGATGGCGGTAAGCTAAAATCTGTTGAGGAGCTCCTATCAAAAGCAGCAAATATGATACAGGAAGGAGCAGACATATTAGATGTTGGAGGTTATTCTTCACGTCCGGGTGCTGCTCATATTTCCGTATCTGAAGAGCTAAACAGGATTATTCCGGCCATATTGGAGATTAAGAAAAAATTTCCGGATAGCATTATTTCCGTGGATACTTTTAGGTCCAAAGTAGCAGAAGAGGCGATCAGGTCTGGTGCAGACATCATCAATGATATTAGTGCCGGAGATCTTGATCCCCGATTGCCTGAATTAATGGCAGAAGCGAATGTTCCTTATATCATTATGCATATGCAAGGAACTCCGGCCAATATGCAACAAAATCCCAATTATAGCAATATTACAAATGCTCTTTTAAGTTATTTTTCAGATAAATTAAATTTATTCAATAAAATGGGGATTAATGATATCATTATTGATCCTGGATTCGGGTTTGGCAAAAATAGTGTCCATAACTATGAAATTTTAAATAAGTTGTCATTATTCGATATATTTCAAACACCTGTATTGGTTGGACTTTCAAGAAAATCAATGATTTATAACAGCCTGCAGACAACAGCTGAAAATGCGTTAAATGGGACCAGCATATTGAATACAATTGCCTTGCTGAATGGAGCATCTATTCTGAGAGTACATGATGTAAAAGAGGCTGTCGAAGCAATAAAACTTGTAGATTTGTACCTGAATCCAAATAAACAATAAATTGTTTTTGTCAGTTGTCATTCATAGTGTATTAGCTTTAAACCTGGACTTTTTAGTCATAAGGTTTTTAGATGTAGTAGATGTTCTTCTTGTCGCTTTGCTTATTTACTTACTCTACAAGCTTTTAAAGGGCACAATCGCTGCCAATATTTTTATTGGTCTTCTATCCATCTATTTTCTTTGGCTGATAGTTAAGCTGCTCAATATGAAACTATTAGACGCAATACTTGGGCAATTTATTGGAGTAGGTGTCATATTGGTACTTATCGTCTTTCAGCAGGAAATAAGGAAGTTTCTCCTGATTATTGGGCAAAGAAGCATTTTTGTACGTAAATTTAAAATGACCCATTTGTTACCATGGAACTGGAAAATAAATCCGGCTATTGGCCTTAATTATTCAGAACTGCTCAAAGCTTGCAGTCAGCTATCGAAATCAAAAACAGGAGCCCTGATTGTCATTACAAAATCATCTGAATTAAGAGGATTTTCTTCAACAGGAACAATTATTGACGGGGAATTGTCTGTAAAACTCCTGAACTCCATCTTTAATAAAAGCAGCCCATTACACGATGGAGCTGTGATAGTGGTTAAAAATAAAATCCGTGCTGCTTCCTGTATCTTACCTTTATCTGATAATAATACCATTCCTGATGATTTAGGTCTCCGGCATCGTGCAGCTCTTGGAATTTCTGAACAAAGCGATGCAATTGCCATTGCTATTTCTGAGGAATCAGGCAATATATCTCTTGCCATTGACGGACAACTGGATACTCCCGTCAGTATGAAAGCTCTTCGTGGAACGCTGGATAAAAATTTCCTGAATTTAAGTGACATTACAGTTTAATACATTCGTAATTAAATCATTATTTCCCATTCTGCGCAATAACATCCGAATTGCTTCGTTAACGATTAATCTAAATGAAACCACTGAACTGACTATAATTTCTGTATTTTTACCACATAATTAAATCTGTCGAATGAATCGAATCAATACATTTTTATCCTTTTTTTTCTTATTATTTACACCCACTTTTGCATTTTCGCAAAACACTGATTTTTTAGATGAAAGATTCGGATTTCAGCATTTCAAATTCAACACTCCTTTGAGTAATTACAGCAATTATAATCCCACAAAGGTTTCCGATGAATATTATGAATTAAAGGATTTAAGTGAGGTCCATATTGGCAGCTATAGACTTGAAAGTTTAGAACTATACTTTAAAAACGACAATCTTGTCAAGGTAAAAGTGAAACTGGATGATCAGGACAGGCAAAAAAATGAAAGCATTTTCAACGCACTGATCAAAAATTATGGCCGATATACATTTCACCGCTCAACGAGTGGTTATTCCTATACATCCGAAATGATCTGGAAAGGCAAACTGGTCAACCTGGTCTATTCCTTTACTTCTTACCGTGAAGATGGTCAATTTCAGACGAAAATATTCCTGACCTATTCTTATATAGGGGAAGCAATTGAGTTCGACCTGAGTAAAGATCTGTAATTACTCACTAATTTTTTTTATCAATCCCTTCAGGTAATTTACCTTCATTAAAGCTTCTATGGGTGTAAGTGAATTGATGTCAATTTTATCCAGCTCCATTTTAAGCCGTTCATAATCCGGATCTCCCACATCAAACATTTTTAATTGAATATTGACAGTCGAATTTGAAGGAATTCCCTCATCATTTTTAATACCAGCTCTTTGTTTTTCAAGTTCAGCCAGAATTTCCTGAGCCCGGGATACAACATCTTTTGGGACACCTGCCAGCTGTGCTACATTAATTCCAAAACTATGTTCACTGCCTCCTGGCTTAAGCTTTCTTAGAAAAATTATTTTATTTTTATACTCCTTCACACTGACATTGAAGTTTTTAACCCGCTTCAATGTTTTTGCAATTTCATTTAACTCGTGATAATGGGTGGCAAATAATGTTTTGGGTTTGAATTTATTATGATGCAAATATTCCGTAATGGCCCATGCAATAGATATCCCATCATACGTACTGGTTCCCCTTCCAATTTCATCAAGGACAATTAAGCTTCTATCTGAAATATTATTTAAAATACTGGCTGTTTCAATCATTTCAATCATAAAAGTGGATTCTCCAAGGGCCAGGTTATCGGAAGCGCCTACCCTTGTAAATATTTTATCAACAATACCCATACGAGCAGATGTAGCAGGAACATAACTGCCCATTTGAGCCATCAAAACAATCAGGGCTGTTTGTCTTAATACGGCTGATTTACCAGACATATTCGGGCCTGTAAGTATGATTAGCTGCTGGTTATTATTATTCAAATAGATGTCATTAGGTATGTATTCCTCTCCCGGTGCAAGACTTCTCTCTATAACCGGATGCCTTCCATCCCTTATATCAATTACAAAGCTTTGATCAATATCAGGCTTATTATAGTTATTTAATTTTGCCATGCTTGCAAAAGAAAGCAAACAATCTATGAATGCAATTAATGATGAATTTTGTTGAATAGGATGAATATAGTCTGCCAGTTCAAATACTAAATCCTGGTATATTTCCTGTTCAATTTCAAGAATTTTCTCTTCAGCATTCAGAATTTTCTCCTCGTAAACTTTCAGTTCTTCAGTAATGTATCGTTCAGCATTCACGAGAGTCTGCTTTCTTAACCATTCTTCCGGAACCTTATTTTTATGTGCATTGGTTACCTCAAGATAATATCCAAAAACATTATTAAATCCTACTTTTAAGGAAGTAATTCCTGTATTTATAACTTCTCTTTCACGTATTTTAACTAAATAATCTTTCCCGGATTTTTTTAATTCCTTGAGTTCATCCAGTTTTTCTGAAACACCTTTTCGAATCAAATCCCCTTTATTAACAAGCACAGGAGGCTCTTCTTCAAGAGTATTGGCTATCTTCTTTCGAATTTCACTGCATGGATTTAATTTGTCAGAAATTTTTCTTAACTGGCTGTTTTTCCCTTTACTGAACAAATCTTTCATCTGCTCAACTATATGCAATGATTTTTCAATATGTAAGATCTCCCGGGGATTTATTTTTTTTAATGCAACTTTTGATATCAGACGTTCCATATCTCCTATTTGTGATAAAAGATCTGTCAGAACATCAGAAATATCTTCTTTTTTTAACAGAAGCTTAACTATTTCCTGTCTTTCTTTTATAGAACGGATTTCTTTCAGGGGCATGACCAGCCATTTTCTCAGTAAACGTCCACCCATAGGAGTTAAGGTGCTGTCCAACACTTCAAAAAGAGATTTGCCACCAAATTGTATAGATGAAATTAATTCCAGGTTTTTAACTGAAAATTTATCTAACCAAACAAATTGATCTTTTTCTAATCTCCTGATTTGGTTAATGTGTTTGAGATGATCGTGTTTGTTTTCAGACAAATAGTGGAGAATAACACCTGCAGCACAAATTCCACTTTTTAGAGCATCAATTCCAAAACCTTTTAAACTTTTTGTATCGAAGTGATTCAATAACTTCTCCTCTGCAAATTCGAAACTAAAAAGCCATTCCTCTAGCAAAAAAGTGAACCGCTTGGAGTCAAACAAATGATTATATAATTCTTGTTTATTCTTAGAGTAAATGATTTCAGATGGATTAAATGTGCTGATTAAGTTATCAATGAAATCAAATTCACCTTCAGTAACTAAAAACTCACCTGTTGAAAGATCTATGAAGGCAAGACCAATGTTTTCCTCGCTAAAACTTAATGCTGCCAGATAATTGTTCTCTTTATTCTCCAGAATTTTATCGCTTATTGATGTGCCTGGAGTAACTAGCTCGGTTACCCCTCTTTTAACAATGTGTTTTGTTTTTTTGGGATCTTCCAATTGTTCGCAAATAGCAACCCGATGTCCGGATTTAATCAACTTGGGAAGATAGATATCTACACTGTGATGCGGGAATCCGGCCAGCTCTACATGACTTGAGCCATTTGCTCTTTTGGTCAGCACAATTCCCAGGATTTTTGAAGTTTTTATGGCATCTTCTCCAAATGTTTCATAAAAATCGCCCACACGAAAAAGAAGAATGGCGTCCGGGTGTTTTGCTTTAATGGCAAAATATTGTTTCATTAGAGGGGTTTCCTCAATCTTCTTCTTTGCTCCCAAGTTGAATTAAATTTTATCTTATTTTTGCCAATAGAATATCAAAATTAAAATAATAAAGCCGAATGAAACCGACATGATTCAATTAATCTTTAAACTCACAACGTCAAACTGAAACTTTAATGGTATACGGTCAATCATGACTATTTTAATCATCAAAAATTCCCAAGTCGTCTATTCTGTATCGATGGTTGGATTTGGCATATTAAAAAAACCAGATGAAAAAGTTAAAAACATCTGAACTCAACAGGCTGAATGTTGACGAATATAAATTATCTAAAAAATTACCCATTATTATTCTCCTTGACAACATCAGGAGTATGCACAATGTAGGTTCTGTATTTCGATCTTCTGATGCTTTTCTGATTGAAAAAATCATCCTGTGCGGTTTTACACCCAGGCCTCCACACCGGGACATTCATAAAACTGCACTGGGTGCAACTGAATCAGTAGATTGGGAATATTCTGCCGATATTCAAGGAACTATTTCCCGGCTTAAAAAAAATAATTATATCATCGTTGGCCTTGAACAGGCGGATGAGCAAATTAGCCTGGAGGAATTTATTCCAAAATCCAATGAAAAATATGTGATTATTCTGGGCAATGAACTTACAGGCATCCATGAAGAAATCATGAATGATCTGGATTTATGTTTGGA
Source organism: Bacteroidota bacterium (assembly GCA_016776505.1). GTDB lineage: Bacteria > Bacteroidota > Bacteroidia > CAILMK01 > JAAYUY01 > JABINZ01. The sequence continues at coordinate 2,906 of JADHTG010000038.1, read as the reverse complement.
GATCCCACAGTATGGAACCAAACATTCTTTAAATGTCAGTGTTGCTGCAGGGATAATGATGTACCATTTGTCTAAGTACCTTAAAAAATAAAGGCTCTTCAAAATGAAGAGCCTTCGCTTTTGTTCAGGTTGTCTGTTTATTCGACAGGTACTTCTTCAAATTTTTCTTCTAAAATGATCTCATCATCTATTACTGGAGCAATTGATTCATTTGATATTTCAAACTGAACTCTTCTGTTAAGCCTGTTCGCATCCGCAGATCTGACATCTGTCAGTGGTTCGGTAGCGCCTTTGCTAATTGCTTCAAACCTGGATGCATCAACGCCCTGTAAACTTAGAATATTTATAACTGCCTCGGATCTTCTCAATCCAAGGGAGTGATTGTAATCGGGTGTACCAACAGGATCTGTGTATCCAATTACTTTTAACCTGGTGTTTGTATTGTGCTTCATAGCTTCAGCGACAAGACTTAAATGAGATAAAAATTCTGTTTTAACTACATCCCTATCAAAGTCAAAGAAAATGGCAGGTAAAAATCCCAATGATCCACCCCGAATACCTGATATAGATCCTCTTTTGCCAATAGGAACTCCCTGGAAATTGACGAGCATATCCTTATCGGTATCAGGATCTAAGTCCCTGTGATCCGGCACCCCATCTTCATCTGTATCAATCGAAATCCCCTCTTCATCCACTATAGCACCCAAATCTGAGAACGGCTCCTTATCCAGATAATCAGCAATTCCATCTCCATCCGTATCCATTGCCACTCCATTTACATCCACTTTTACCCCCTCCGGAGTTTCAAGATCCTTATCGAAGTAATCTGAAACACCATCATTATCCACATCACTGCTTAAAAGGGATATTTTCCTTTTATTTTCAAGTGTTACTTTATAATGCATGGAAGCAGGATTGTCGAACCAGTACACATTGGTCAGTGTACCCAAGCGGATATTTAACCCCAGAGTAGTAAATAAAAAGACATCATTATTAGCAGACAAGCCATATGTAAGCCTGTCATAACGCTGACCATCCAATAAATCATTATCACAAAATGATGCTTTTGATTCCAGGGAAAGATCAATCCTGTTGCTTAGCTTAAAACGTACACCAACACCGGCATTCGCATTGGCTAATAAAAGATGTCCCATAAATACCGGATCCGAAACAAAACCATTGCCATCAGGGCTTCCATCAGCAGGTGTTTCAAAATCCCGGTCCAGCATATCAGAAACTAATTCTTGTGATTCTTTCTGAGTTATTGTGCCAGCCGTATATTTATTGTAAACACTGGTAAAATTATAGAGGGAACCATAGCTGTTTATTTGATCTGTGGCCGTATTGAACATCAATCCACCGGCACCAATGAAAATAAAATAATTCACCCGGGGATTTTCTTTCAACCGATAATCATTCAACCCAAAATTATACATGATGTGAAAATTGGCTTCGTAAAAATTCATCTTGTAATTATAATAGGTATATCCTAAGGTGGTAAAGTCCACCGCCGGGTCGTTCGTACCATTTAAGGCAGGATTGCTTTGAATCATATTGGCATTTGAGTATTTTCTGTCAATACCCAGGGCAGCTCCCCGGGAAAATTGAGCTCGTAATTCCAGATTATGACTAACCGCCTTCTTAATATTAATGCCGTAACCCAGGGCCATATATTCGGGGTTCACATCTCCAAATACAATGGGCTGGCCTGCAAAAGCTCCAATTGACCATGATTTTTTTATAGAAGATGTACGGTTGACAGTTTTCTTTTTAATTTTTCCTGGCTTTTCATCTTCCTGAGAACTGACAATAAATGAAATCATCAGAAAAAGCATGAGATAAAGCAATGTTTTTGTTTTCATCTTTTCTCTTTATTAGTTAGCAAATTTCCACACTTATTCACATAGATTTCGGTATATCATTAAGTATAATAAACATACGTACGCCATACTAACACAATTAGTGTGGATAACTCTTTCTACCAAATTATTATTCAAAAGGGATTCGAATAATAATTCAATATTACAAAAAAATTTATATAATGCACGTATTCGCCTTATTTTATATTGATAAAGACCTTTTTTACTAATAAACTTTGAAATAAATAATTCTTATGATCTTTGCATTTTAATTAACAAAATGGAATATCCATCTAATATCATAAAAGAGCTTGTTGAATCTTTTATAAAACTTCCTGGAATTGGAAAAAGAACTGCTTTAAGAATGGTTCTGAGCCTTTTAAAGCAAGATGAAGAAAATGTGAAAAAACTCGGGGAATTAATTATTAAAATAAAGGACGATATTCAATTTTGCTCAAATTGCCATACTATTGCGGATGGTGAAATTTGTACTATCTGTTCTGATCACAACAGAAATCACAAGTTTATTTGTGTTGTTGAAGATCACAGGGATTTAATCGCTATTGAAAACACCAAGCAATTCAATGGATTATATCATGTTTTAGGAGGTGTCGTTTCTCCAATTGATGGAATTGGGCCTGATGATTTAACTATTGATTCGTTAATAAAGCGTATTAATAAACAAAAGATACAGGAACTTGTATTTGCCTTGCGTGCCACCATGGAAGGTGATACTACCATGTATTATGTATCGAATTTGCTTCAAAAGAATAATATGAAAATCTCTGCTATTTCCAGGGGAATATCAATAGGAGGTGAGTTAGAATTTGCAGATGAAATTACGCTTGGAAGATCCATCATCAATAGAACAAGCTACTCTATCAATTAAAACATGAAGCTATCAGTAATTATTGTTAATTATAATGTCAAGTTTTTTCTTGAGCAATGTCTTCTGTCCATAAGGAAAGCCCAGGAACATCTGATAGCATATAATGCCAGCTTTACCTCCGAAGTTTTCGTAGTAGATAATAACTCTGTTGATTCTTC
>JADHTG010000116.1 GCA_016776505.1 Bacteroidota bacterium | reverse complement strand
CCAACCGGGTTAGCGATTCAGATGTAGCAACTTACCCAATACTTATGAATGATATGGCCTATCTCGCTGGAAGAGATGCTGGCAATATTAATTCTGAACCTGGGAAAACATCGCCTGTGGAAAATGTATCAGCAGTAGGGCCCCAAACGGTAACGTCTTTTCGTGAACATGAACAAAAGGTAATGGGTAATGGTTCGTGGGATGGGAAAAAATGGCGAGTAGTTTTTATTCGCAAACTTAAATCAAATTCGGGTCAAAAAGTTAATTTTATAAAAGGTAAATCCATCCCCATTGCATTTGCGATTTGGAATGGTAGTGAAAGAGATCGGAATGGACAAAAAATGGTTTCAAACTGGTATGAATTAGAACTAAAGGATTAGTTATGAATGAAGACCCTAATAATAATGATAAAGTCAACCCTGAAAATCAACAACTACAAAACAGGATCAGTCGGCGGAAATTTTTAAAGATTGGAACATCCGGATTAGGGAGTGCCGGCCTTTTATGGTCCATGCCCGGAAGTATGTTTTTCCTTAAAGGAATTCCTGATATTGATAATCCCCTCGCCCATTACCCAAATCGGGACTGGGAAAAGATCTACCGCAACCAATATAAAGTTGATGATTCATTCACTTTTATCTGTTCTCCAAATTGTACCCATGAATGTCGTTTACAGGGGTTTAATCGAAACGGAGTTATGATCCGAACAGAACAAAATTATGATTCCCATAAAATAAAAGACTTATATGGAAACCAATGTACCCATGCTTGGAATCCTCGAGGATGTTCAAATGGGTTCACATTTCACAGGCGAATTTATGGAAGTTATCGATTGAAATATCCCATGGTAAGAAAAGGCTGGAAGCAGTGGGCGGATGACGGATTTCCATACCTTACCCAAAGCAATCGAGATAAATACAAATTTAATTCTCGTGGGACCGATACATTGGTCAAAATATCTTGGGACAAAATTGAAAATTACATTGCAAATGGACTTATCAATATTTCTAAAACTTACAGTGGCGATATTGGGAAAAAACGATTATTAGAACAGGGTTATCCTGAAGAAATGCTTACCCATTGGGAAGGTGCCGGAACACGTACTATAAAACTACGCGGCGGTATGGGCTTATTAGGTGTGATAGGGAAATATGGTGCATATCGGTTCAGCAATACTTTGGCATTGGTAGATCATCATGTTCGCGGTGTGAATAGAAAAGAAGCAAAAGCCGGCCGAAATTGGTCCAACTATACTTGGCATGGTGATCAGGCGCCGGGATTTCCATTTGTTCATGGACTCCAAGCATCTGATGTAGATATGAATGAAATGCGTTACAGCAAACTGCTGGTTTCAATTGGAAAAAACTTGGTGGAAAACAAGCGGGCGGATAACCACTTTGCAGCAGAAATTATGGAACGGGGCGGAAAATTAGTAAATATTTCACCGGAATATGGGCCTTCTTCCTCCAAGGCTGATTACTGGTTAACCATTCGTCCCAATACTGATACAGCCTTACTCCTCGGTATTTCCAAGATCATTATTGATAATAACTGGCACGATAAAAAATTCCTGAAGGAATTCTCTGATTTTCCACTTCTGATTAGGAAAGATACATTGAAACGTCTGAAACCAGAAGATTTCATTTCTGACTACAAAAACCAATTGTCTGAAAAAGGCCCCAGTTTTACTATTCACGGGATGAAGAAAGAACAGTACGAGAAAATTGGTGATTTTACCATTTTTAACAGGACGACCAATTCCGTACAACCGCTCACTCGGGAAGATATTGGTGAATTTCTGAAAAAGAAAAAAATTGACCCAGCATTAGATTGGGATGGAAAGATCAAGAATAATGAGGGCAAAGAAATTGAAGTGTGTACAATATTCTGGGCTTATAAGCATATTCATTTAAAAGATTATGACTTGGATACAGTAGTTGAAATTACTCATTCCAATAAGGAGTTGATCCAAGAGTTGGCGAAAGATTTAGCCACGATTAAACCTGCTGCAATTCATATTGGCGAAGGTTTGAATCATTGGTTCCATGCTGTGGAAAATAATCGCGCTTGTTACCTACCGGTGATTCTTACGGGCAATATTGGCAAGCGTGGTGCAGGATGTCATACTTGGGCAGGAAATTACAAAGCAGGACTCTTCCAAGGATCAGCTGAAGTTGGGCCGGGATTTAAAGGTTGGGTGGCTGAAGACCCTTTTGAACCAAATCTGAATCCGAAAGCCGGCGCAAAGGAATTAAAGATCAAGGGATATGCCCGCGGAGAAGAACCATCTTATTGGAATGTGGGTGATTTTCCATTGTTGGTGGATACTCCTAAATACGGGAAGAAATCATTCACGGGTGAAACGCACATGCCCACACCCACCAAAGCAATCTGGCATAACAATGTAAATCTCCTGAACAATGCCAAGTATCATTATGAAATGGTGAAAAACACAAATCCTGGTATTGAAATGATCATCAGTCAGGATATTGAAATGACAGCCACATGTGAATATGCAGACATTGTTTTGCCAGCGAATAGCTGGGCCGAACAGCAAACGTATGAATTAACAGCATCTTGCTCTAATCCATTTCTGCAGATATGGGATGGTGGCTTGAAGCCTGTTTTCGATTCTAAAGATGATGTTCTTATTTGGGCCAGTGTAGCCAAGAAATTGGGAATTATTTTGAAAGATAAACGATTTGAAAAATACTGGAAATTTGTATTGGAGGGCAAAACGGAAGTTTATATTGATCGTTTATTAGATGGAAGTAATACGACCAAAGGATATACTACAAAAGATATTATGGATGGGAAATATGGCGAATCTGGTTCAGCGCTTATGTTATTCCGAACATATCCTCGTATTCCTTTCTACGAACAGATCAAGGAAAGTGCTCCCTTTTATACACCTACTGGAAGATTACAGGCTTACAATGATGAACCGGAAATTATCGAATATGGTGAAAATTTCATTGTACACCGGGAAGGCCCGGAAGCTACTCCTTACCTGCCCAATGTGATTGTTACCAATAATCCACTCATTCGTCCCGAAGATTATGGAATTTCAGCGGATGCGACTTCGGCGGGAGAACGGCAAGTAAGAAACCTGAAACTTTCTTGGAAGAAAGTGAAAAAAACCAAGAATTTTTTATGGGAAGACGGTTTTTCATTTTATTGTCTGACACCAAAGTCCCGACATTCAACCCATTCAAGCTGGGCGGTAACAGATTGGCAGTTTATCTGGAGTAATCCTTTTGGCGATCCATACCGAAAGGATAAGCGTCAACCTGGCGTAGGTGAACATACCATGTATATGAACTCCGATGCCGCAAAAGATTTAGGTATTGAAGATGGTGATTATGTTTATATAGATGCAGATCCACAAAATCGTCCATACAGGAATTTTGATGTGAAAGATCCTTTTTATAAAGTGGCACGATTAAAGGTACGTTGCCGCTACAATCCATCTTATCCTTACCATGTTATTATGATAAAACATGGTGCTTGGATGGCAACAGAAAAATCTGTTTTGGCTCACGAAACACGAGCGGATGGTCGGGCACAATCCAAAGATACAGGATACCAGGCCAGTTATCGCTATGGCTCCCATCAATCCCTGACTTATGGATGGCAGATGCCTATGATGCAGTTAGACAGTTTGTTTCATAAGGCAAAAGCAAAAATGGGTTTCATATTTGGATTTGAAGCAGACAACCACGCCATTAATACAGTGCCGAAAGAAACTTTGGTAAAAATCACCTTTGCTGAAAAAGGAGGGATGAAAGGAAAAGGTAAATTAGACCTGGTTAAAACTGGTTTTACCCCAGCCAATGAAAGTGAGCATATGAAGGAATATATTGCCGGAAACCTGACAACATCCGGTGGAGACGAGTGGGACGAATGGTAAAAAACTATGATAAAGAAGATCCTTTTGAAATGAAAGCGATAGAAATCCCCGGCGGAAATATTAGACATCAGGTACAAGTCATGTCCGAAGAATTTCGGGATATGGGTACGACTAAAGATGAATTATTGAATATGTTTACGGATCCTTTTTATAGTGGACTGTATGTTGGCTATACTCAATTAGGAAAGGAATCCGTGGAAAAAATTATTCATCAGGTTTATAATAATATTCAGAGGTTAAATGAACAGGAGTTATATAATGAGTAAAGTATATAATTGGCAAATTAACCGTGATATGAGTTATCCATATGAAGGGAAATATCCAGAAAGGCAATTTGCTTCTGTTTTCAATATTAATCGATGTATTGCCTGCCAAACTTGTACAATGGCATGTAAAAGTACTTGGACTTATTCCAAAGGGCAGGAACTCATGTGGTGGAATAATGTGGAAACAAAACCCTACGGTGGATATCCACAACATTGGGATGTGAAGTTGCTTAACTTGATGCAGATGGCACATAATCGTCAAGAAAAATCCATGACGTGGAATGACGAGGGTGAATACAATGGAATGACCATTTTTGAGGCGGCGGAAAAAGAGAAAACAGAAAATGGACAATCCCGCGTTTTGGGTTATTTACCGGAAGATCATGAATGGACCAAACCTAATATTGGCGAAGATGCATCTCCACCAAAAGTTACCAAAACGGATAAAATGGGCTTTGTAAGCGAACCAGTAAAACTACCTGAACATAAGAGTTTCTTTTTCTATCTCCAGAGAATTTGCAATCATTGTACTTATCCTGCCTGTTTAGCTGCTTGTCCGCGAAAAGCCATTTATAAACGAGATGAAGATGGTGTGGTTCTCATTGATCAGGAACGCTGTCGCGGTTACCGAAAATGTGTTGAAGCATGTCCCTATAAAAAAGCCATGTACAATGGCCAAACGAAAATTACAGAAAAGTGTATTGCCTGTTATCCGCGATTGGAAGGACAGGATAATCATATTACACCCGATGGTGTTTCAGTAGAAACACGGTGTATGTCATCCTGTGTAGGGAAAATACGCATGCAGGGTTTGGTGAAAATGAATCAGGATGGATTATGGACCAAAGATGAGGAAAATCCACTTTACTGGTTGATCCATAAGGAGAAAGTCGCCTTACCACTTTATCCACAGTTTGGTACAGAACCGAATATTTTTTACATTCCACCAAGATGGGCACCTCGATCTTACTTAACCCAAATGTTTGGTCCCGGAGTAGAACAGGCCATCGATAAATACGCTGCTCCATCCCGTGAGCTCATGGCGATTCTGCAACTATTCAGAGCCCAACGGGAAGTGATTTACAAATACCAAATTAAAAAAGGACCCAAGATATACGAAAAAGAAATCACCCTTTCTGACGGTTCCCAAAAAAGGTTGAATATCTTTAATGATACGGTAATCGGTTATAACGAAAAGGGTAATGAATGTGTTCGCACTACTGTGGAAGAACCCATGTATGAACGGCCGGCTATTCATTTTAATTCAATTTGATATGAAAACATTAACCAAACAAAACCACATGTTAGAGTCACGGTCTACACTGTACGGTGCAGTATCCGCACTATTTTCAGACCCCGAAAGTGAAAAATTTGCCATGCTGCTCACACCCAAAATTCAGGGTTGTGTCTTGGATGCGTGTTTTCAATTGGAAGAATTAGAGAATAATCAAGAAATTACCTTATCAAAGTCATTTCAAAAACTGATGGCAAAACTAAATATATCGCAAATAGAAAATATCAGGAGTGAATTTGTGGATGTATTTGGCCACACTCTATCCAAAAAAATAGCACCCTATGCATTGGAACATTTAAAGAATTCAGATGTGTTTTTTCTCACACAAAAATTGGCAGATTTGAATGGGTTTTATCAAGCGTTCGGTATGAAAGTCGAATCCATCGAAAGAGCAGACCATATTTCAACTCAAACCGAATTCATCTCATTCTTATTGTTAAAGGAACTAATAGCTCAAAAGGATGAATTAGACGAAGAAAAGGAAGTATGTGAAAAAGCATTTTATGATTTTTGCCATGATCATTTTTCAGATTGGGCAAAAATGTTTGCAGGAAACCTGACTGAAAAAGTAGATGGAGAATTTTTCAGATTGGCTGGTATATTTTTACAAGGATTTTTAAAAAGTGAAGTAATTTATTCGTCTTCATTCAATAAATCAGAAAATGCTTTATTGGATTAAGTTTGATCATGAATATTAATCATATTTTGATAGTTGTAAACAATAGCATAATTTTTACTTTTACCCGATAAAGAATACTTTACAAAGAATTAGCCTAACCAATTGTATTTGGCTAAACCCAAATATGAGGTTTAAAAGCCATATTATTAATCCCAAGACCTAAAAAACTATTCAACCCTATTATAGATGAATATTTTTCTATCTATAATATAAACAGTTTGATGGAATTTTAAGAATATTTGTCTAAACTATAGTGTGTAAAAATTCAAAAACCTTGAAGAATTCAACCTGTTTAAATGTATTAGTATGAAAATTGCCGGAATTATTTTAGCTGCAGGATCATCCAGCAGAATGAGGAATCAGAATAAACTGATGATCGATATAAATGGTAAAACAATTCTGGAAACCGTTATTTTTACTGTTTTGAAAGCAGAAATAAACCCGCTTATTATTGTTTTGGGTAATGACGCTGATCAATTTCAAAAAACGTTGGAAGATTATCCTGTGATACTCGTTAAAAACTACGAATGGGAAAAAGGTATGTCTACTTCAATCAAAGCTGGAATTGGAGCGCTTGGAAATGATGTAGCA
>JADHTG010000037.1 GCA_016776505.1 Bacteroidota bacterium | reverse complement strand
ATGATTTCAAATCTGACACACTTGAATTAGTTCATCCTGAAAAAACGATCCGGATGACTCAAAAGGAAGCAGAACTAATTCATTATTTTCATACATTCCAAAACAGGATATTAAAAAGAGATGAAATCCTCAATACCATATGGGGTGATGATGATTATTTTAAAGGGAGATCACTTGATGTATTTATTTCACGCTTACGGAAGTATTTGTCATTGGATAAAAAAATTGTGATTGAGAACATTCATAGCATCGGTTTTCAAATGAAATTTAAAGAAGAGTAAGGTTTTCTAAAGGAAACATCTTGAGTTAGTGAAACCTGATCAGCAAGCAGGCATATATAGTCAGATTGGATTTTTTTCTCTTCACCTTGACTGAGAAGCCCATATCTTCAATTTGGTTGGTATCGATCTGATTATCATTGATCAATTTCTCAAACAGGCTGTCACGCACTGATTCTTCAATATAATTTCTTTCTTCTGTTTCAATCACTAGAATGTACTCGCTGACATCCGTTTTTTGGGTCAGAAACCATAGTATTTTGCCTTCTGCTTTTGCGATCCGTTTAGCCAGGTCCCTGGCATAAAATGCTTTTTGGAACCTTTTCTGCTCATGTTCCTCCACCTGGTTTGCTGCCATGTACTGGACTTGTTTCCTGGCGCATAGTTTCAGTGCTTTTTCTTGTTTTATTTTGGGAAGATCTGCTTTTTGTTGGATCTCTTTCAAGAATGCATTTTCCAGTTTTTTCCGGATGGATGCCACATGTAAGCGGGCCGGAGCTGGATCCTTTTTGGGCTGATCAGCCAGGGTGGTTGTCGTTAGGATTTCATCTTTTTGTTTGGTCTCTGTGGCTGTTTTTTTTGATTTGTGATAATCAGCCCAATAGGTTGAAGTTGCATAACCAAAAAGACTGGTGGCATACACCATGCCGCCGCTGATTTTAAAAGCTGCCCCATGCATTTCGTGTGACCTTCCTAACATATTATTATTATGACCTGTTGATTTTTTCCATTGCTCGAATGATGACCGGGCAATATGACTTGCTTTTCCTATTGTATTCGAGCCATTACTGCTGTAATTATACAAAGCATTTTCTCCACTCCAGGAAAGATTATTTGTGCTCTGAACATAATTCAGCCGGTCTCCCGGGCTTTCCCCGCTATAATATGTATTAGATTTCGATTCCGAATGGCTGAGCTCCCTATGATAACTCATATAAATATTGTGGTTTCGGCAAGCTAGCCAGAATAAATCATTCCATACCAGTGTTTTCAGACCCTTGCTTTTCCTGTATTCGTTTAATAGTTTATGGAATTCTAAGGCCACCATTCGTTCCAGATTTAATACTGAATCATATTTGCTCTTTTCCAGAATGAGATTCAAATTCCAGTCCTTAGCGAGTTCTTCATCTTGCGCAAAAAGGCTAAATGTAAGTCCTGAACACAGGACCAGGCAGCTAAAAGAAACAAAGCGTATCATTTGAAATAATAGTATAACTTTATTGTTTCTATACGCTAAAACGCAAAAAAGTAAAGTGGAATTGCCTATAAAATTAATATAAGACTTATCCTGTTTGGAATTATTTCTTTCTCACAAGGGGCTGAGAATTATCAGCATTTGACACTCTTTTCAATTATGTTTTGGAAGTTGCTGCTTTGAAATTATTCGATAGTTCTCTGGCTTCCTATCCTGCTATCTTTAGCATTATTGATCCATCAAAAGTGCATTTACAGCTTTCATTTTCTCATTCGGAATGGTTAGGGATAACACATAATGCATGATTTTCCAGTTGCCGTTTTCTTTTACCAGCACCCCTGATCCACGCCAGGGTCCTGATTTTGTGAAAAGCAGTTCATCGAACCAGGCCATTTCGTTACCTCGATGCAGGTAAACATTCCTTGAATTGGCTTTTAAAGTCCAGGCTTTGCCCCTGTCAAAATAAGGTTTTGCCCAGGTTTGGAATTCTTCTTTTGTCCAGTTTTCAGAAGAATCTGTTCCTATGAAAACTCCCTGATTGGCCAGGAAGTTAAAATAAGTGGTTTCATCTGCAACTGCTGCAGCCTGATGCCATTGATCAATCAGGGATGATAATTCCATCTTTGTATTATTCTGACTGATTAATAGCAGGGGAGAAAAGATGAACAGGATAAGGATTAGGTTTCTCATAATATTTATTCTTATTTGCTATTATTCATTCTACTAAGACCAACAGTTCATTAAGTATTTTACCAAAAAACTTCACCTGCTTAATACACATTTGCATTGTAAACCCGGAAAACTGCTAAAAAATTAGAACCAGGTCTTGTTCACCATATTGATTGGACTGGTTAACTGCAGCACGTTCAAGCAAAATATCAGACTGATGTAAATAGTAACTATTTCACGGATTCAAACTCATACCTGACCATTTGCTGTGAAATTTCAATTTCAAGAATTAATGCCTTGTTTTTCAGCTGCATAATGGTGTAGAAATCTGATATATCATCATCAATGAAATAGATCTCAATAATTTCTTTCGTACTATTAAAACTCCATCTGGCAGGATTGACATTTAAAATGCCATTATACGATTTTGTAAATGTTTCATCTTCCTTAAATGTCCATACAATAGAATCGCTTGTAGGTATTAAGTCCTGGAAGGTCATATACCAGTTGCCAGTTAATCGTGCATTCTTTGATGAAAATGAAATAAGAGGACCTTCCTCATATTTTGAACAATTGGTTAATGAAATTATTACTGCCATAAGAATAGTAATTTGGATAAGATATTTTTTCATGGAAATAGGTTTAGATTTTGCCTTTTATTCTGCACTCGAAAATAGACGAAATGCCAGTAAAAACCTGTTCATTTGGCACTTATCTTTTCAACATTTCAAAAAACCTGTAATTCGTCAATTCAACCATATAACAATCCTTCGCTGAAGCTTCGGATTGCAAAGCAATATAACAAACCTTTGCTGAAGCTTCGGTTTGCAAACATGCCTTCGCTAAAGCTTCGGATTGCAAAGCAATTTCCCAATTTTAACCTCCGAAACTACAATGAAGGTTGAAAATGTATTAAATCCAAGCCTCCCATCACTTTTAACAGCCTTCTTATTTTATCTTTGATACTCAATGAAAAGGCTAATAGATGTATTCAGTCAGTGGTTTAAGCATATCCTTTAGTGGCATTGAAATATTGGATAATATTTCTTTCCTGATCAATTCCCGCGACAGAATTGGTTTGGTAGGGAAGAATGGTGCGGGAAAATCCACCCTGTTAACCATTATGGCAGGCAAACAACAAGCGGAAAAGGGAGCATTCACCTATCCATCCACCAGGACTGTCGGCTACCTGCCCCAGGAATTATCTTTTAATTCCCTGAAAACTGTTTTTGAAGAAACACTCACTACTTTTAATGAAGTAAACGAACTGAAGGCAGAGCTGATTGAGATTAATGAACTTATTGAAAAAACAGAAGACTTTGAATCTGATCAATACTACAAATTATTGGATAGCCAGAACGATAAAAGAGAGCGGCTGACCTATCTTGATTTTGAAAAGAATGAAGGATTGATCGGAAAGATCCTGAAAGGTCTGGGATTCAGGGAAAGTGATTTCAAGCGCAATATGTCTGAGTTCAGCGGAGGTTGGCAAATGCGTGTGGAGCTCGCTAAAATATTGCTGCGAATGCCTGATCTGCTCCTGCTGGATGAACCTACCAATCACCTGGATATTGAGTCTATTTTATGGATGGAGGATTTTTTAAAAAATTATCCCGGTGCTGTGGTGATGGTTTCTCATGACAGGTTGTTTCTTGACAATATCTGTAATAAAACGATCGAAATCATTAATGGGAAAGTGTATGATTACAATCTACCCTATTCTAAGTTCCTGGATGTCAGGGAAGAGCGGCTTAGATCTCAATTTGCCACAGCCCAAAACCAGCAAAAATACATTGAGCAGCAGGAGCGATTCATAGAGCGTTTTCGTGCGAAAAACACCAAAGCAAAACAGGTTAAATCAAAAATTAAGCGACTGGAAAAAATTGAAAGAATTGAATTTGACGAAACAGATAAAAGCCAGATAAATTTCAGATTTCCTCCGGCCCCCAGGTCGGGAACCATCGTTTTTGAAACTATGGATTGTTCAAAGAAATATGGTCCAAACTTAATTCTACATAATCTTGAATTTGTCGTGGAAAGAGGTGACCGCATAGCATTTGTTGGAAAAAATGGAGAAGGAAAAACCACCCTGGTTAAAATGATCAATAATGAAGTGGAGTTTAATGGCACACTCAAATTAGGGCAGCAGGTAGAAATTGGCTATTATGCCCAGGTGCAGGAAAAAAGTCTGGATGAAAACTTAAGTGTGCTTAAAACCATTGAAGATGTGGCTACAGGAGATTGGTCAAATAGTTCAAAAATCCGGGGTCTGTTGGGTGCATTCTTATTCAATGAAAATGATGTAGATAAAAGAGTAAAAGTACTGTCCGGTGGAGAAAAATCCCGTTTGGCGCTGGCAAAACTGCTTCTGAAACCTGCTAACCTCTTAATTCTGGATGAGCCTACGAATCATTTAGACATGACAGCCAAGGAAGTATTGAAAAATGCCCTCTTGCAATACGATGGAACTTTGATACTGGTATCTCACGACAGGGATTTTTTAGAGGGTTTAACGAACAGGACTTTCGAATTTAAAAACCAAAAGATCAAAGAACATTTAGGTCTTGTTTCAGAATTCCTGAGCAAACACAAAGTGGCTACATTCAGGGAATTTGAATCAGGTAAAATCAGCAGCAAAGCCAGGAAAGATGCGAATGATAAAAAGTCAACCAAGGGCAACAAGGAAAAATTCAATCGGAAAAAGGAATACGAGAAGAAGATTAGGAAGCTGAAAAATGCGATTTTAAAACTGGAATCTGAAATTAGCGAAATGGAAAAGAAGTTAATTGATTACGAGAATAAAATGCAGAGACCGGACTTTTTTGGGGACCATTATGAGTCTGCAAAAATATCCAAAAAGCATGCTGCACTATCAATTGCCCTGGAAAGCAAAGTATCTGATTGGGAAACTAAAAATAATGAATTGGAAGAATTACAAACCCACCCGCTTTTGTAAATGATTGAGCGCGTGGAGGAGTTGGCTGACAGAATTCTTTGCTTCCAGATCCATATAATTTAATTGCTTAATCTCTTCATTACCAGCAGATTTGTAACTATAGCTTATGCAGGAACCGGATAGACAACTAATCCTCACTTTTTTTCCCACCACTGAAAAATTCACCTTTGCAAGATCAAATGTACTGGAAGCTGCTGCATTTTTATCATAAAAATTCTCAGCGAATGTGGCCACGGTTTTAAGTGATCTTAGATTGCAATTATTCCCCGATGGTTTGATGTTTTTATTAATCCATGCCAGAGTTTGAATTTTGTCAAATGATTCCGAGAAATCCTGAGCCTGGATCATCAGGGGAATTAAGAAGACTAAAACGATTATCAACTTCTTCATCATACTGTGTTTTTGCAGGTAAATTTAGGGACTTATTGAAAAATATAAAATATGAATGTTAAATAACAGTCTGCTTAGCCTTATTTAGCTGGTTAAATTCAAATTCTCCCTAAGGGATGCCTTTGGCTCAAGAATCATGATTCAAGCAGCAAGATTCAGCATTAAAAAGCCAGGATTCAGGACTTTCAACTGCAGTCCTTTAGAAAGCACTTCGACATTCAGTATTCGATATTAGGTGATGATGGGAAGATGATTTATGAAGGATGAAGCAAATCATCACCCTCCTCTGCGAGAGAAGATGATGGGACATTGGAGCTGCGAAAACATTTAATACTTCTTATCTGCCAAATGTCGACTGCCAACTGCCGACAGCTAATTAACGATAAACAATCAACTTTCAACCCACATCACCCCTTAATCCAATCTACGATCCTGTCATCCAGGGGCTTTACATTCGAAGGATAGACTTCCACTAATTGCCCTTTTTCGTCAACCAGGTATTTTTGAAAATTCCAATTCACTTTGGAATCCATTTTACCATTCCGGTCTTTATCTGTTAACCATGTATATACTTCGTGTTTGTCACTGCCCTTAACGGATATTTTGGACATCATTGGAAAAGTAACTCCATAATTACGCTGGCAGAACGCTTTAATTTGTTCCTCATTTCCCGGCTCCTGGCTTGCAAAATCATTGGATGGGAATCCCAATATGACGAAATCATCCTTTCCATACTTTTCATACAGTTCCTGCAATTCTTTATATTGTGGAGTAAATCCGCACTTTGAAGCTGTATTTACGATCAATACTTTCTTTCCTTTTAAAGTGGAAAAATCAAAATCTTCATGATTTATGGTGCTGGCTTTCAATAAGTAAAAAGAGGACGCATTTTGCGCATTTAACAAGGTGGTCATACTAATCAGAATTAGGGTATAAATAATTGTTTTCATAAATTGTTAATTTGAACAGTTCTAAACAATAATCGTGCATAACTTAAACAATTAAGATGAATAACCATATCAAACGAAGGTATGCTGGTTTATGTTCAGCTTGTGATGTATATGATGGCCAAAATTTGACCTAGAAATGCGGATTAATTTACAGCTTTAGTATTAACAGAATTTCATTACTCATATTCTATACAGTAAAATTATGATTCTAAAGCTATGCTGGTTCTGATAATAAGAAGTGAAGATTGTAGTTTGCTTTAAATTAAAAACAAATATAACAGGATTGGTACCTTAGTTTTCGCAAAACAAATATCCCGTTAAGCAGAGTTGCTTAATTAATTAAGTATATTCTTCATCAGGAATTTGATCTTGTTATAAGCGAATTCGTTTTTTCGCACATAATTGGAAGCACCAAATTTCAGTGAATCAAATACTACATCCATTTCTTCCTGACTCGAACAGAGAATTACCTTGATATCTTTATTATACTCTTTAATTTTTTTAAGCGTTTGGATCCCGTTAATTCCCTTCATTTCATAATCCAATATGATCACATCTGGTTTTTTGTCCAGATTGTTTATGCAATCTTCGCCTGAATCGAATACCATCACATTATCAAAATTCTCAGCACGTAAATTGTGAGAAATTAGTTTGTGATACATGGGGTCGTCATCCACTATAAAAATAAGCGGTCTTTTTTCATCAGTCATTCAATAAAAATTCTTTTCCAGTTCAGCAATTATTTGTCCATTTTTATGCCATATTAAATAAAGTTATTAAGCTATACATTTTGAGGAATATAGATTGTGATCTGAGTACTTTCACTTCTTTAAATAAGATATCTTTTCCCAATAAGGGAAATAATAAAATGGAATAATGGCTATAATTCTAAAAATTAGAATATTTTTGTAAATTGGAATTTGTTTCAAATCTAGCATATCCAGTTGAAATTTACTGATTTATGGATCCTTTTAAGATTTTTATTGTAGAAGATGACACTATGTACGGGGAATTACTCTCGTTTAATTTGTCATTAAACCCGGATTATGAAGTAGAGCATTTTACTACTGGAACCGACTGTGTTAATGCGCTTTATAAAAGTCCTTCAGCTATTTCACTTGATTATTCTCTGCCTGATATGACCGGTTTGGAGGTATTGGAAAAAATTAGAAAATACAACCCGGAAATTCCAATAGTTATTGTCTCAGGACAGGAGGATGTATCCACAGCAGTCGATTTGCTCAAGCAAGGAGCCTATGATTATATCGTAAAGGATGAAGATACCAAGGACAGGTTGTGGAATACAATGAAGAATATCAGGGAAAACCTGAGTCTGAAAAAAGAGATATCCGAACTGAAAGAGGAGATCGGGAAAAAATATGAATTCAATACCATCATTAAAGGAAAAAGCAATGTCATACTACAGTCCTTTAAGTTAATGGATAAAGCAGCAAAAACGAATATTACTGTTTCAGTCACTGGGGAAACCGGAACAGGAAAGGAACTGGTAGCAAAAGCCATTCATTACAATTCTCCCCGTGCGAAAAAACCATTCATTACCATCAATGTTTCAGCCATTCCCAATGAACTGATTGAAAGTGAATTATTCGGACATGAAAAAGGAGCATTTACAGGTGCATCAGCCAGGCGGATCGGGAAATTTGAAGAAGCTGCAAAAGGCTCCATTTTCCTGGATGAGATTGCCGAAATGGACTTGAATATGCAGGCAAAACTCTTACGTGTAATTCAGGAAAAGGAATTGACCAGGGTAGGGGGAAATCAAATCATTAAAACAGATGTCAGGGTGATAGTAGCTACGCATAAAAACCTGGCAGAAGAAGTGAAAAAGGGTAATTTCAGGGAAGATCTATACTATCGGTTATTGGGACTTCCTATCGAACTGCCTCCTCTGAGAGACAGGGGCAATGATATTTTGATACTGGCCAAATTTTTTGTGGATGAATTCTGCAGAGAGAATAAAATGGATAAACCAACAATTTCTCATGAAGCACAGGAAAAGTTGCTAAAGTATGTTTATCCGGGTAATGTCAGGGAGCTGAAAGCCATTATGGAACTGGCAGCTGTTATGTCTAATTCAGCAAATATTGA
This sequence comes from Bacteroidota bacterium, assembly GCA_016776505.1. Classification (GTDB taxonomy): domain Bacteria; phylum Bacteroidota; class Bacteroidia; order CAILMK01; family JAAYUY01; genus JABINZ01. The sequence continues at coordinate 24,344 of JADHTG010000037.1, read as the reverse complement.
AGCTGACGATATATCATTCAACTCCACCAGGTCTATGACTGATTTCCTGCTGGAGGAAAATACCTTGAGAGGATATACTCAAAAAATAATCCTGCACTATCTTGAAAAATATGATAATAATATTTTAATGGTTGCAAAAAAACTGGATATTGGTAAATCAACTATATACAGAATGATAAAAACTGGTGAGATTAGTATGAAATAATATTCAACAAAATTGATTATGGAAGAGAATATTAAACTGTATAATCTTGATAATTTGATTAGTATGATTGGTTCAGAACCGGAGTCAGTCAAGGAATTCGTTCATTTATTTTTAGATACGTCCAGTCAAACCATGATTCAATTGAACGAAGCATTTGAAGCTCAAAATTATACGCAAATGGGTGCTTTGGCTCACAAACTGAAATCTTCAATTGATTTAATGGGGATTGAGTCACTTAAAAAGGAAATTCGAACAGTAGAGATAATTGGGAAAGATCAGAATAATCTTCAAAAACTCGATGATTTAATTCCCAAATTAAATCGGATACTCGAGGAAGTATACAAACAAATGCAGGCTGAAATTGAATAAGCCGCAATTTAGGTAATGATGCATGGGAACCTAGTATGTACGCAATGCACAAATCACTTTTCCCTTACAGATAAAATATGGAAATGTCATTGTGGAGCTTTGTTGGATATTGAATTTAATGCCGAGTTTCCCATTGATGAAATTGCCAAAAGAAGCACTTCCATTTGGCGATATAAAGAAGCCATACCTGTACCTGATTCTCATATAATTAGTTTTTCTGAAGGATTTACGTCTTTGGAGGACGCTTTTTTATATAATATTCCCCTCTTGATCAAACATGATTATTTGTTTCCGACTTCTTCTTTTAAAGATCGGGGAGCAAGTGTCCTGATATCGAAAATATCAGAAATGGGCATTAACGTCATTGTAGAAGATTCTTCAGGGAATGCCGGAACATCTATTGCTGCCTATGCAGCGAAAGCCGGGATCAGATGCCGTATTATTGCTCCTTCAAATAGTTCCAAAAGCAAACAAAATCAAATAATTACTTATGGGGCAGAGCTGGAACTGCTGAAAGGGGATCGGGAAAAAGTGGCAACAGAAGCTTTAAAAGAAGCAGAAAATACATATTACGCAAGCCATAGCTGGAATCCATTTTTCTTCCAGGGAACAAAAACCATTGCTTTTGAAATTTCAGAGCAAATGGGTTGGAAAGCTCCGGATTCCATTATTGTACCTCTTGGAAATGGCACACTGGTATTAGGTGTTTACCTCGGCTTTAAAGATTTGCAGAAAGCAGGGATCATCACAAGACTGCCCAGGATAATAGCAGTGCAGGCTTCTGAATGTGCCCCTGTTTACAATGCCATCGAACATATCAAGAATCCGGAATATAACAAATCTATTGCTGAAGGGATCTCTGTTCAGAATCCTGTTCGGAAGGATCAGATAATTGAAGCCATAGGTGCTACTGAAGGTTGTGTTTATGCTGCCAGTGACAATGAAATTAACATGGCCTTAAAGCATCTTTATTCCAAGGGATATTATGTGGAACCTACTTCTGCTGTTGTGGTGGGTGCTTTGCGAAGAATTAATCCTAAAATGCGCGGAGATACCAGTGTCCTGGTTCTGACAGGACATGGTTTAAAACACAGTTTTTCTCAATTATAGGGTGATTTCTATCCTTTTCGATTTAGAAATAATACATCCAGTTGAATACTATTTGAGCAGCTGTTGTAACCTGGTGAATATCCGAACTCACCGCATTGATATTTGCAATATCCGTATTAATGAGGGCCGATCCTAATACTTCAAGATATAAATCAGAGCGGTTGAATAGAAGTTTGGTGTTTTTTATGACATATCCATAAGGAATCAGGAGGCTAAATCCTATATCAGCTGATAAATAATTGGTCAATGAACGATCTGCCAGTTGACCTTCCCTGTAAAGTTGGTTATAAGAAAAATTATAATGGGATGACAGATCAAAGCAGAATCTTAAATTATCAAAATATTTATCACTCTTGTACCTATTATTCCCTAATAACAGGAATTTCATTTTTAATCCCGGAGAAAATCTATTGAAGATAACTGTCCTCAAATAAGGCTCAGGAATGCTTTTCCCATAGGAATATTTCATATCGCCACCTATGTAAAACTTATAATGATTAAAAATTCCAAAGCCTGCATGAACGCTTTGAGAACGCATCTCAATTTGAGAATAAATGATTTCATAGGCGGGAGCAATCGAAAGGAAATACTGCCTGTTGGTTTGAGCTTGGGCAGAACTCACATATCCCATACAAAGTATTGAGATGCTGATCGCTATAAATATTTTTCTCATGACGTTAAGATAATTTATGGATGTAAACTGAATTTTGCATTTAACAAAATTTACATCTTGAATAAAGAGCCTGGCATTCAAAGATAATATTCTGGAAAAGCGATTGCAAAAATAATTAATGCACATTAGGTGTAAATGCAAGAATGATGCATCATATAAGGTAAAATGAATGCCGAGTTAACATGAACATATAAACAAAATTCTTTGTTATCTGATTGATAAAATGATACTTTTGCCTCAATAATAAACATAAAATTGAGATGATCCCTAAATATATTGAGCACATTGGAATAGCAGTCTCCAATCTGAAAGAATCCATCAGCTATTATGAAGAAATTTTGGGATTGACTTGTTATGCCATAGAAGAAGTGGTGGATCAAAAGGTGAAAACTGCATTCTTTATGCTGGGTCAGACTAAAATAGAATTGTTGGAAAGCACTGATCCGGATGGCCCCATCGCAAGATTCATTGAAAAGAGGGGGGAAGGCATCCATCATATTGCTTTTGCCGTGGATGATATTGAGGGAAGATTAAAGGATTTAGAAGAAAAAGGGATTCAATTAATTGATAAAGATCCCAAAAAGGGAGCAGAAGGATTGTCAATGGCTTTTTTACACCCTAAATCAACGCATGGAGTATTAACAGAATTGTGTGAAGCCAGGGAAAAAAAAGTGGATAAAAGAATTCATCGATCAGATTGACAGAAAAAGCCGAACTTAGACCAGGCTTAAGAATAAATGGTAGCCAGGATTTTTCGCTGACCTCCATGATTCCTGAATTCACAGAAATAAATTCCCTGCCATGTGCCAAGCGCAAGATGGTGGTTTTGAATAGGTATGCTGACTGAACATCCGACCAGGCTGGATTTGATGTGAGCAGGCATGTCATCAGCACCTTCCATTGTATGTGTATAATAAGGTTCATTTTCCTGAATCAGCCTGTTGATCGCATTTTCAAAATCAACAAGAACGGATGGATCTGCATTTTCATTGATCGTAATAGCTGCTGAGGTATGTTTAACGAATAAGTTCAACAGGCCTTTATCAGGAAGATGGGGTAAAGCTTGTATTATTTCGCCTGTTATAAGATGCAGGCCTCGTTGATATTTAGGTAATAATAAGTCCTTTTGCGCTATCATAGTTATTTTTATTTGACATGGAAATTTAGCACTTTTGATTAATATTACTACAGAAAAAAACAAGCATTGAAATTAAGTAACTCATTAATAAGGTCGATCAGATCAACCATCCTTGAATGGTATTTTGCGCATGGAAGAAAACTTCCCTGGAGGGAAACAAAAGATCCCTACGCGATCTGGCTTTCCGAGATCATTATGCAACAAACGAGGATTGAACAGGGAACTCCTTATTATGAAGAGTTTATAAAAAGTTATAAAACAGTTTTTGATTTGGCTAAAGCTCCTGAACAGGATGTGTTGCGTCTTTGGCAGGGATTGGGCTATTATTCCCGTGCAAGAAATATGCATCATACAGCAAAAGTCCTGGTTGAAAACCACAAGGGAATATTTCCCTCCGATTATGAAAGTCTGATAAAGCTCAGGGGAATAGGAGATTATACCGCTAGTGAAATTCTATCGTATTGCTTTAATAAACCTTATTCTATTTTGGATGGAAATGTCGTCAGACTTCTTTCCCGTTTATTTGAAATTCGTGAAAACAGGAATAGTGCGAAAGGTAAAAAACTCTTTAAGGAGCAAGCTGATCAACTGCTGGAACAAGAAAATCCCGGTGAATTTAACCAGGCCTTAATGGATATTGGAGCTGGCATTTGCACACCGGCTAATCCATTATGCAATAGTTGTCCCTTGCAAACTGTTTGTATTGCCTTTCAGAAAAATATTCAGAATGAACTTCCTTTAAAATCAACAGCCAAAAAAGTCCGAAAGCGCTACCTGCATTATTTCCTTATCCAAAATGACAATGATATATACATCAGGAAAAGAGATGCCAAAGACATCTGGCAGAATCTGTACGACCTGCCTCTTATCGAAAAAGAGAAAGCAGGTAGAGTATCTCTTAAAATAATAGAAAGGGAATTGAAACTAAAAGTTCAGCAAACAAAATGGATCACCACCGTCAAACACCTTCTTTCGCACCAGGAGTTACATATTCATTTCTATCGTCTGAAACATGTAACAATCAAGCAGGATACATCCTTTCGATTAATAGCACTGTTCGAAATCAATACCTATCCTTTCCCTAAACCCATTATAGACTTTTTTAAAAATCACCTGCAATATGATTAAAATGCGTCGGGCTTAATTCAAATTATTGTTTTGCAGTAATTAAGATTTTTTTTAACTCACTATCTTAGCAGTAAAAATAATAACGATTGCATTCTAAATCTAAATGAGCGAATAGCTGGTAGCGGTATAGGTTAACTTTTAAAAAACTGACTGATAAAATACAGTACATTTATCTCTCGTTCCTTTTGATCTCTTCCATTGTTTATGCTCAAAATGCTAAATATACACTTGAATTTGACAAGGATGATGAGCAGCTGGTTGAAGTTAAAATAATCGATATGAATGGACAGGAATTGTATTCAAAGCAAATCGATACAGCAGGAAAAATCCATGAGAAAATTGAAAGTAATATTGAAAATGAAGGAGTATATATTCTGCAGATTAGCCAGGGAATGAATTCTTTAAGTAAAAAACTGATCGTGGAATAAATTATTTCTGTATGGTTATATTTAAAGTCTAAAGTCTCTAATTGTATGATTTTAGGCTTTTTTATTTCTAAAAAATATTAAATTGCCCGCTTAAATTTTTGCTGATCACAATTAAGAATCGAACAATGTACAAACTGTTATTTCTCCTTATCCTCATTTTCTGCTCCTTCTTTACAAAATCTCAAATAGATAGTTGCCTGCAAGGAGATTTTCGGTTTGAAGGAAATGTTCTGGATAACTCAACACATGGTATCTCGGCTACAAACAATGGTGCAACTGCCACAGTAGGATATTCAAATGATGTAAATTCCGCATATTACTTGGATGGCCAGGATGACTATATTGTTCTGGATAATGATTTTGATTTTCCAAACAGGTCGGTTATTTTTTGGGTTAAAGTGGCAGATCAGATTGGAAACAACGTGATTTATAATAATGATAATCCCACTATTATTTGGGGAAAGAATATCATCGCCATTAACCAGGATACACCCGACTTGAAATTAAAATACAATGTGGGAAAGGATGGAAACCAGTATTTAACTTCAATTGCACTGGATAAGTGGTATTATGTAGCATTCACTGTTGATGCAAATTACATCAGGTATTATTTGGATGGTCAGGAAATTTACTCAGGTACTACCATGTATAATGCAGGCAGTGTAGATGGAGGAGACAATACCAGGATAGGATGCGGAAGAAAGATAGACAAGTTCTTTAAAGGTTCAATTGATAATTTTAAGGTATTTAAATGTGCATTAAGCGCAACTGAAATAAACCACTATTATGTATCCACCAAGGACAGATACTTTAGTCAAAAAATGCTCAATGTGTATCCCAATCCTGTACATGATATGATCCGAATTAAGCGATTTCGCTCTTCACATGAACCAATCAGATTTGAACTTTACAATATCACTGGACAGCAAATCAGGAACGAATTGTTATCATCTGATCTGACAACAATTAACAGAATATCTGAATCCAATGGGATGTATTATTATAAAATTGTTTCGGAAGCGAGCAGGACAGAAATTGAATCAGGAATATTACTCTTCCAATAAGTCGTTATATTGATTAGTTGCCACTAGATTGCAGCAGGAATCAAGTCAATGACAACATCTTGTTGTCGGCGATAATGAAAATTCCAGTCGAGTTGACCATTCGTAGCTACCACTTTCTTCAAGCTACGAATAAGAAGGTTTCAAAAGCCACTGCTGTTTGTAGCTTGCAGCTACGAACCCTCCATAATAAGCTGTAAATCAGCATATTATTTTAGATAATGAAGGCTGGGTTTGCCTTTTGGTGGATTGTAATAGCCTGTTCTGTCCAATAAATGATCTAAATTAGCCACTCCATACACCACAACTGCTGTCACTATAGCTGTGTGTTCCTGGTATTCTGGTATGCTTTTGCTGTATAGGTCCCTTTCTGTATGCCAGATTTCCCTGTAATTAAAATCATAGCCTTTGGGATCTGAAGTGCTGAAAGTCATGGTGGGCACACCCATCACTGCAAAGGGACCGCTATCTGTTCCCCAGGGTTTCAAAGGATGATCCCTGGCTTCTCTTTTTATTATTTTAAAAGGGAAATCCGGGTTGATGCTATTCAATGGCTCACAGATTTTTTGCATATCATCCCACATGGCTTCAGTAACACGGATTCCATCTGTAACTGTAGGACCTCCATCCCGGTTAAACATATTGGATATTCCGGACAGTTTGTCTTTATTACGTTCTATCCAGCTGATCGAACCCAGTAAACCAAACTCTTCACCTGCCCATAAACAGACCAGGATCGTGCGTTTTGGTTTCCCACCGGCTTTCATGATCAGCCGGGCTGCTTCCATGGCCGGTGTGGCACCTGATCCATTATCCACTCCACCGGTCGCAACATCATAGGCATCAAGATGTCCGCCCATAATGACATATTCATCAGGAAATACAGTTCCGGGAATTCGACCGATTACATTGTGGTATTTTACAGGACCCATCTTAAAATGATTCCGGATATCAAATTCCAGCAAGAAATATTGCCTTTCTTTTGCCATTTGCTCAATTACTTTGAACTGCTGTTCATCCAGTTTTATATCAGGTACGTTCGGGAGTTTATCAAAAGTCATATTCATGATGTTTTTCCTGTCATACATAGCTCTGATGGGAAGCCCTGAAGATTGGATAATTCCCAGAATTCCAGCTTCAACCATCTGCCTGTAAAACAGGGCAGCTTCTTCATGATAGGGCAGTAGTTCTTTTTTCTTTTTCCTGTCCCGGTTTTCCCTTCGAATGATATTATTTTCTTTCTCTATTGCCGCATTTAAAGTGATAATAGAATCTCTTCTATGATCAGCATCTGAGGAAATGTCTATTGGAAATCCGTCATTTACACCTCCAATCAGCACCCAGGCGCCCTTGAGTCTTCCTTGCATCCGATCAAATTCTGCTTGTGTTTTGGGTTCAATAAGGACTTCTCCTCTTTGTATTCCTTTTGTTCCTGCGGTGTAGGAGGGAGTTGCGAAATGGAGATTCATCCCCTTGTCTGATAACATCCTTCCAAACCAGGGTCCCCTGTTAAAGCCTATCGGTAATTCGCCTGCTTCGTCCAGTTCCACTTCCATGCCCCATTCCCTGAATTTAAAAGCTGCCCAGTTTGCAGCATTTTCATAAGCATCCGAACCGATTGGTCTGCCCCCAAAGCGATTACATAACACATCCAGGTGATTCATTACCTGCTTATCCGTTTTCCCAATTTCAATGATTCTGGCAATAACCGGGTCGGGTTCATCTGTTGTGTTGAATGCCGTAAGTAGGAGGAGAAAAGCAGGTAGGATGTATTTTATTCGGATCATGGATTTTTATTTTGGAGGTCAAATATAGGAATTATTGAATGTAACTTATATAGCAACAAGAATATACCTGCCAGTAATTAAAAGTTCATTTCTGATTGAAAATATGACCTTCCGATTGAATAATGGATGTTAAAATACATCTGTTATTTTGGGATGGAAAGTCAGCCGTCCACCCAATTTCTACCCCCAACAGTATCCTTTATTTATGTTCCGGGAATCAGGCTATAATTTTTTAACAGGCGCCTGGTTGGTCAGTATCCAAAAAAGCCGGATGTTTTTAATAATTTCTTTAAAATCATCCGTATCAACAGGTTTTATTAGATAGGAATTTGCACCCAACTTGTAAGCTTCATCTATGTCTTCATTTTGGCTTGAAGTGGTGAGAATAATGACGGGTGTTTTAAACCATTCCTCATCTGTTTTAATTTTTTTAAGTACATCCAAACCGTCAATTTTAGGCAAACGCAGATCCAACAATACGAGACAGGGGAAATCTGAGGAAGCCGGATCCCTGTGATTATTTATAAATTCAATGGCTTCTTCACCATCCCGGCATACTTGAATAGGGTTTGCCAGCTTCGATTCACTAAATGCTTCAAGGGTCATATCCACATCCATCGGGTTGTCTTCAACCAATAAAATTGGACTTATGATATTGAATTTTTCCATATTAGAACTTGTTAATTATCAGACTTATGTAAAACTCATTTTATTTAACAGGTAATGTAAAGGTAAATGTTGCACCCTTTCCGGGTTCAGACTTTGCCCAAATTTTCCCTTTGTGTTTTTCAATGATCTTTTTAACAATGGCCAGCCCGGCACCCGTTCCTTCAAAATCCTCTCTCCTGACCAGGCGGTGAAACAACTCATACATCCGGTCGTGATATTTCATATCGAAACCAATTCCATTGTCCGTAATCATAAAAATAAATTCTTCTCCTTTTATTTTAGTTTCAATTTTTACTTTCGGTGGATTTGATTTGCCTGTATACTTAAATGCATTATCGATCAGGTTGGAGATCACATGGTTCAAGCCGTTTTCCCAACCGAGGATTTTAATATCCCTTAATTTGGATAAGACTTCAATGGAATTTTCTTCGATAATACTCTGCCTGTGATCCAGTATGCTTGTAATCAGGTCCTTTGATTTCACTTCCTGCTTTTGAAAAATTTCTGTGTCCAGTTTTGAATAGCTCAAAAGGTCTTCAATAAGCGCATCCAATTGTTTCGATGCGCTTGTTATTTGATTCACGCAAAATACACCCCTTTCGCTCAGCTTGGTTTGGTGTTTTCTTATTAATTCCTGTGAATAGCCTGTAATACCCCTCAGGGGAGCTTTCAGGTCATGCGAAACGGTATAATTAAATGCTTTTAATTCTGAGTTTTTTGAATTTAATTGTTCAACTGCCTGGTTCAGACTTTTATTCAGCTGGTCAAGCTCCGTATTTTTGGATTCCATTTCTTTATTCAACGCAATGATGTCCAGGTTGGTTTCCATCAATTCCATGTTCAGGCTTTCCGTTTTCAGCTTATTTTCATTTAATTCTTCGAGCAGGTTCAATAATTCCTTGTTTTGGATTTCCAGTTCTGCTATTAATAATTCCTTGGGTGTTTTGCTGATTCTATTGAATTCCTCATGCAGTGATCTTAATTCTTCTTGTGAAATTGTCTTATCCCTTAAAAGGTACTTGGACATGTGAATGGAAGTTCCTTTTTGAGGAAGGGATTCAATCTGGAATTCATCCATTAAGGAACGTGAACCCTTGATACCCGAGCCCATTCCTGTGCGGGAGATGTATTTTCCCTGGAGAATTTTATCCAGGTTTTTGATTCCGGGTCCCTGGTCAGTTGCTACTATTTTTATACCTTGCTTATTCTTATTATTAATATAGAAAAATTGAATGGTTCCTTTTTTCGCATATTCATAGATATTCCGTCCAATTTCCGAGACTGAGGTGGTTATTTTTACCTGCTCCAGGTGACTAAAACCAAGTGATTCACAGATCTTACGACTGGTATCCCTTATTTCAATCAGGTTTTCTTCATTATCAACTATCAGACTAATCAGTTGAAAATCATTCATTTGGGTTTTGTTTTATTCATTTGGCAGAAAAACATGAAAGGTGGATCCTTTTCCTTCCTGGCTTTCAAAATTGATCTGGCCCTCATTCATTTCAACCAATTCCTTCACCAATAGCAATCCAAATCCAGTGCCTTTCTCACCTTTAGAGCCTTCAGTTGAAAAATAACGATCAATTTTAAATAATTTATCCTGGTTCTCCAGGCTGATCCCGCAACCGTAATCTTTTACGCAGAATTGCACAAATCCCTCTTTGAGACGGGCATCAATTTCTATTCTTCCTCCCGGATTACTGAACTTAACTGCATTGGAGATCAAATTTCTCAGGACAGTAAAAAGCATATTCTGATCCGTTTTTATTCTAAAATCCTGGCTTACTTTAAAATCCAGTGTAAGGTTTTTTAGCTTGCTGGGAACAATAAACAGGTTTAAAACCATGTCATAAACCTGAAATACGGAAACCTCTTTTTTCTTCACATGAATAAAACCGCCCTGAATTTTAGCCCATTCCATCAGGTTCTCCAGGAGATTATAGACTTCTTGTGCAAATTTCTGAATTTCACGAACATGGGACAGGCGTTGCTGATCATCGATCAATTTATAATCCATTAAAAGCAATTCAATGTATCCCAATAATCCATGAAAAGGATTTTTAATATCATGAGCGAAAAGCCGAAAAAAGTTTTCCCTGCGATTGCTGATTTCTTCTAATTCTTTGGTCTCCGACTTGATCTTATTTTCTATCTCTAAGAATTTATTCGTGATTTCCTGAAGCTCCATTTTGCTTTTCTTCATGTTTTTTTCCATGGACTTATTAGCCTTGGATAACTCCAGGTTAAGTTCTTTAATTTTTTTATTGTTTCTAAACCGGGCTATCGTATTTTCAATAGCGTATGGTAGCTTGGACAGGTAATTTTCTGATTTCACCAGGTAGTCGTACGCGCCTTCCTTCAGGGCCTCCAGTGCACTTTCTTCGTCCCCTTTTCCTGTAATGATGATGAAGGGAATATCATTTTCGTATTTCTTCACTTCCTGCATGATTTCAATAGCGGAATTATTGAGCAATTTCAGATCGCAAAGAACCAGGTCAAATGCATCAGTTTTTTTCAATAATTTCAGGGCTTTTTGTTCATTGTCAGTTGCTGTAATTTCCAGGTGCCTTGCATTTTCAGTAAAATACTCCGTCAGAAGATCGATGTCGCGTGTTTCATCCTCAATATAAAGTATTTTGCTGATTGTATGGTCGAAAGGCTTAATCATTTTATTGGAATCTGATATTACCCTGCGAATAATTCCAGGCAGTTTTTTTATGTACCCTTCTTTTTTGGTCACATAATCATTTGCACCAGATTTCAGTGATTGCATGATCAGATTTTCATCACCACTTCCTGTCAACAGAATGATCGGGACAGAATCAGGATGAGACCGGATGGTTTTGATGATTTTAATGCCATCTATATCCGGAAGTTTAAAATCCAAAAGGACAATATGGTAATCATTCTTTTCCAGCAATTTAAGCGCTTGTTTTCCATCATTTGCAATAGTCAGTTCGAACTCGCTTTTTATTTCATTGAAAAACTGCCGGGTCAGATCAATATCCATCTGGTTGTCTTCAGCATAAAGTATTTTAATTGATTTGGCCATCATTATTAGTATTTCTTTTTAAAATATATTATCATTTAATTATCATAATGCTTGCGTCATCATTTGTGCGACAATGATTATGATAAATTACATAAGCAATCAAAGCAGGGTGTTTCTTTATGAGGGAGGGAAAATCCTCCATATTCCATCGGTTTGAAATGCCATCACTTGACATGATCAATACACTGCCCGGAACCCATGGATATTCAAATGATCTGATTTTTCCTATACGGCTTCCAAGGGTGCCGTTCAGGCTGACAGGATGAACCGGATGAGGTGAATTTTCAACACGGGCATAAATGTTTCCAATTCCGCCATAGGTGAATTGTTTTTTATCCATTTCAAATTTTGCAACAGAAACCACAGCACCGCGTGTGTGCATCAAGGACTGATGCAAACCTACTAAAATTTCATCTATTGAATCGCTAGTATTCACCGCCATATATTCCACAGCAGTTTGTGCGGCAAAAGCTGCTTCTTTGCCGTGCCCAATACCATCTACAACAGCAGCTATCAACCCACTAGCAGTTTCATGGATAAAAAGATGGTCTCCATTCATTATTTCACCAGGAAAAGGTCGGGAAATATATCCCAACTCAAAATGATTATTTAAATAGTCTTTATTTTGAGCCCATTTCCTGGAGAAAAAAACGGTAAAGCCATCGACCTGCCTGGGGCTATGCTGAGCCATTAAAGAAAAACAGTCGAATTCATCGGAAAGTCTTTTGATCCCTCCAATGCCTACACCCAGAGATCCAACGGATGAGTATCCGTCTCTTAAGGTGATTTCCAGGTTTTCAATACCGGGTCCATGATCCTGTCCAAAAACATCCAGGCCTTTTCGTCCATTAATCTCGAACTTGTTGATCATGATCTCTCCTTTGCCTGCAAACTTGATCATATTGGTTGCAAGTTCAGTCACAACTAAAGCTACTTCTTCGGTCTTGACTTCATTAAAGGAATGATCTTCTGCCATCGCACGCGCTGCCATTCTGATCCCGTCAATCTGGTCCAGTCCGTTTAATTCAAAATTTTTTATCTCATTAAAAGTCAGCAATATTTAGGCTTTTAACCATTTAATAACAGTTATTTTGGTTCCTTTTCCTGATTCTGATTCAATGTAAAATTCGTCAGACAATCTTTTTGAACCGGGTAAACCCGCTCCAAGCCCCCCTTTCGTTGTATATCCATCCTGCATGGCTTGCTCAATATCTTGGATTCCGGGACCGCTATCTTTGAATTCAATTTTAATTCCGTTAGTTGATCCATTCATGACATCATATGCCAGGACCTGACCCTTTCCGGCATATAGGACTATATTCCTGACCAATTCACTGGTGATGGTAGTTAACCTGGTTTGGTCAATAAGCCCGAATCCCTTTTCTTTGACCAGATCACGAATAAAATGCCTGGCACCAATCACATCATTTTCAGATTCAATAGCATAGATATTCATCCAGGTTCAATTTAAGATGCATCCTTACTGATTTCATCAGCATTGTCTGCTTGAGAATCCAGTTTCTCGCTGCCAAAAAATGAAGCTTTATCATTTTGAAGCAATTCCATTGCACTTTCCAAATCAAGGGCTGTCTTTACTCCGCCCAGGTTGAGTCCCAATTCTACCAGTGTGATTGAAACTGCAGGGGAAATACCCACCAGGATCACAGATGCATGCATGAGTGCAGCCATTTCAGCTGTATTTGATAACATTCGTCCAATGAAGGAATCAACAATTTCCAGGGAGGAAACATCAATCACCACAGCCTGTGAATTATTTTTCTGAACCTGATTTAAAATATCTTCCTGTAACCGACTGGCTGCTTTGTCGTGTAATTCAGTTTGAATGGAAACTATTAAGGTATCACCGAATTTTAAGATAGGTGTTTTTTCCATAATTTAATTATTATCATTTAAAAGCAAGCTAGCGGTTCTGTACGGTTTTACCCATTTTGTCAAGTGCATACCTGATTCCGTCAGCCATAATAGAACGGGTCACAATATCTTTAAATTCCACTCCCATCTGTACCATGGTTTGAGCGATTGGAGCACTGATCCCTGTAACTACACTATCGGCTCCCAAAAGCCTGATAGCCTCGGTTGTTTTCATCAAATGCTGTGCTACCATAGTATCCACTGTGGGTACCCCGGTAATGTCAATGATAGCTACCTTGGATTTTGTTTCTACAATTTTTTCCAGAAGTTTTTCCATGACAATCTGGGTGCGGGCGCTATCCAGGGTGCCAATTAAGGGGACCGATAGAATACTTTCCCAAACCTGGATGATGGGTGTGGCCATATCCATGATTTGACGTGACTGCCGTCCGATCACTTCTTCCCTGGTTTTGACAAAGGTTTCGAAAGTAAATAATCCCAATTTGTCAAGCAAGCTATTGATGTTGGCAAATTCATTCACGAATTTTTCTGGAACAGTTTTATACACATTGGCCATAACAGGTGAAAGCACCTCTTTCAGAGAAAATAGAAAATTAGCTGTTTCAGTAGGTGAATATCCTTTTGTAGAACGTGAACTGCTCAAATCAGACAGAAAGTTTCTTGTCTTGTCAAATGATTTTTGATGGATATCCTCAAATTCGTTCCCTGAAATGGCTTCAATAAGGAGGGATAAAAACTCTCCTGATTCGCCCAAAAGTTGTTCTTCGTTCATTAATTCAGGACGGCTGCCTGCTGAGGTTATTTGTGCTTTGATCCATTTTTTCAGTATTCCTTCTTTGTTTTCTTTCATCAGCTGATGAACGCTGACAGATTTTTTTGTTGATGTCATTTTTATTCTTTTTTATGATATGTTAAAATATTTGAAGATGTTCATTAAGCATTAATCAGGCTAAAAAAAATTTAGTCTTAATATGAGTTTAATATATAATGAATTAGCTGCCTTGTTCTTAATATTTATGACTGAAAATAACAAAGATAATTGATACTATTTAACTGCATATAAATTATACTATACAGATTAATTTATATCAAACAAAGCCTGCAAATTAAACCAGTTTGAAATTATTTTCCTCTCCTCTAGCGATTCGAAAAATGCTATGTGAATAACTTGAAACAAGCTGGAAAGTAAGTTTTACAGGAGGGAGAATAATCCTTCTGTCAGTCTGGCAGTCACTCACTATACAAACGTATAGATTCCTTTACATTTAGTACAGGGTAAAATTCCTGACATATAAATCTACAAAGAAAAATTTTATCATATGAATTATTGGCAGCCAAAAAAAATGTGCCTTTGTCAAAACTGGAAATAAATAAAAGTCTGCACTTCAGAAGAACTTGCCTGGTAACAGAGGAAAACAACCAGTATCACTATCAGCCCTTTTGTCCAAACGGGAGAGTTTTTGAACCAGGAAATATATTTTGTTTTAAAAGAAGTAGGCAACCAGTGGATCATGTAAGCAGCAATCATCAGGGCAAATACTTCCCAATAGCCAATGAAAATTTGTGGTATTAATGTCCATGAAAAACTACTGAATACCTGTCTTATCATTTGTTCTACGATCCCCATGTCTTTGGCCCGGAAAAAGATCCATGCGAAACTCACCAGGTTGAATGTGATGAAAACAGAAATGAAATGATTCAGCATGGATTTTTGCTTTTTCCTTGAAATCATGCCCCTCCAAAATCGATGAACAACCAATGCAAAGCCATGCAATCCACCCCAGATTAAAAACCTCCAGGCTGCTCCATGCCACAAACCGGTTAAGAGAAAAGTTATCAAGCCGGCAACGAGATAGATGTAATATTCAGTTTTTAAACCCCAGTATTTTTCTCTCTTCAGTTTAGCAGAGACTCTGAATGCAATGGGTAAAAAGAGGTAGTCTCTGAACCAGGTGGTCAATGAAATATGCCATCGCTTCCAGAAATCGGTAATGTTTTCAGCTTTATAGGGCGAGTTGAAGTTCAGCGGCAGGCGAAATCCTAAAAGAAGAGCAACACCAATGGCGATATCTGTATAACCTGAGAAATCACAGTATATCTGTATCCCAAAACCATAGATCGCCATCAGGTTTTCGAAACCGGTAAACTGAAGGGGCGTATCAAAAACCCTTTCCACAAAATTGATTGAAATGTAATCGGAAATGATCATTTTCTTCATCAATCCGTTGAGAATGAGAAATAACGCATAATGAACCTCGTCTTTAGTGAGCTGATATTTTTTGTAGAGTTGTGGTATGAATTGGGCGGCTCTGACTATGGGCCCAGCAACTAATTGAGGGAAAAAAGTGACATAAAAACCATATTCCAGGATATTATTAACCGGTTTGAGCTTTCCCCTTGAAATATCCAGAACATAACTTAAACTTTGGAAAGTATAAAAAGAGATCCCAACAGGCAGAATTATTTTCGTGATGTCGAAAGAAGTTCCCAAACTGCTGTTGGCCCATTGTGCTGCGATATTAATGACCTCCACATGGGTGTTGAAGATAGCATTGAAAATATCGACAAAGAAATAAGTGTATTTAAAATAGGCCAGAATTCCCAAATTCAAAACCAGGCTGACAGCGACCCAGGCTTTTTTGAAGCTCTTTTTCTGTGCCCTGAATGTCCATTTTCCAATATAATAGTCGAGAAAAGTGGTGAACAGAAGCAATACAAAATAATGACCTCCAGATTTCCAGTAAAAAAACAAACTCACTGCAAATAAATAGATGCTTCTGAAAAGTTTCCTGTTGTAAATAAGCGCGAAAAAACTGAAAACGATGAAAAAGAAAATCCAGAAATACATTTGGGTGAAGAGCAGGGGAGAATCTTCTGAATAAAAAAATATGTCTTTCAGTCTCTGCATTTAGTTAACGAATCTGTTTTGAATATGTACATCATAACTCCCCAGAAATGCGTTGAACAATAAATCACCCTGCAGTTTATACCCATCCTTTGTTAAATGCAGTTTGTCCCTGTTGGCTAATCCATTGCTATACCACAGATTAACAGTGTTTTGTCCGCCCATAATACGGTAGAAATCCCAAATTGCTGCATCGTATTTTTTAGCTATTTGTAAAACAACATCTCTCAATTTTTCCGTATTGTAGTTCGGGTATCTTCTGTTTCTATAGCTATCACCCGGAATAGTAAGAAGCAAAGCAGTATGAGGCATGATTTCACGTATCCTGGAAATTAGTGTATCGTAATGTGCATAAAAAAGAAGGGGTTTGAAATTTCGCATATAGGCATCATTGGCTCCCAATGAAATGATCAGCCAATCCGGATCAAGTGCTTTCAGCTGGGTCTGCAATAAATTACACTTATTAAAGGATCTTGTTTCAGCCCCATTCACCCCAACAGAACTATAGACAATGCCCGGATCATCATTCTCAAAACTGATCCCGTAAAAAACGAATGGCATTTTCAAAGTATCTGCACGGATAAACTGCAATTCAACACGATGCAGGTTTTCCTTAATTTTTATTTCCGTATAGCCCTGATCATAGTGATAAGTCTTTGACACCGCCCCATCATAATTCAGCAGACCGATCTCGTAATATACAGTTTGCAAATTATGAAAAATACGAATAGTATTGAAAGTATAATCCAGGAAATCGCCTTCTGCAGGTTCTATTGTCAGATTTGATATTGAATCATGTGTTTGAATTTGGATGCCTGCTATTCCTAAGTCACAGTTGTATCCTTTTGTTATATTTCTGCATCTGATCCATTCGGTATTTGTGATCACTTGAATATCTGGAGGACCATTGGTTTTTGCTGCTTTGAAGGGGAAAAGAAAACCACGGGAGCCGATCCCATCTTTAATGAATGTCTGCATCCGCTTGCGCATTTCCCCGGGAAAATAGTCTGCCTGAATATGTGAATCACCAATGTGGAGAATATTGATCTTTTGATCTCCTTTTAATACCAGATTATCGAGTTTGAGAAAAAAGTTGTCAAAAGTTTCCCTGGCATTTCCTCTAAAATCAAATTTGTTGCTTTGGTAATTGATGAAGGGATAGTAATCAATCTCATAGGGGTAAGCCTGCGGATATGCTTCAGGAAATAGAATTCCCAGCGTGATGGACAGGAACAATATTTTAATCGTTTTTTTCAATTTCTTCGGTTTTCCTGGATTCTGTACTATCGGCTTCAACAGGATATGGATGCTGACGTATGTAGTCATTGTATTCTATGATCAATGCATCATAAAACATTTCTCCAACTATTCTTGCACCTGCAGGATTGAAATGCGTAAAATCCTTTTGCGCAAGCGGGGGATCAGCCAACACCCAGGAGGGCATTGAATTTTTTCCACCCATGGCCTCATACATATCCCAGAATGCGCATCCTGCCCTGAAAGCTGCATTCTTTTGTGCATTCCTGATCATTTCAATGTTTGGATAGGATTCAAAGCCATCACCTGTTTCTCTTTTGCGGGCCATATCAGATATACCGATCACAATGATACACAGCTCAGGATCAAGACTTTTCAGGGATCTGAGGTTTTTATAAAACCAATTCTCGTAAAAGGAATAACTTTCCAGTACATTGGGAACCACATTGACTCCAAATTCCATCATGAGGAGCTTTACATTCAATTTTTTGTAAGTGTAAGCCAGTTGAGCCAGGTCAGTCCGGTTGAAATCAACTCCTGAGCTTCCTCTCATTGCCACATTATCAACAGCAATCCCATGCGTTGGATCCAATGCCATGGCGTACATATCCGGGCTGTCTTTTCCAATGAATCGTATAACTAATGGTTTGCTGCTATTTTGAATAGTCCAGCTGGATAATTGGATGATTGAAGTAGGAGGTAAACTGTCTTTTTGGATAATTTCCGCTTCATTATTTTCAATACTCAGCGAAACACCACTTTTATTGTTGCTGTAAAGTAACTTGAATTCTGAATATTTACGCGTCAGAGCATAAGTGATATAAGATGGAGATAGCTTTATCCATGCTTCATAAATGTTAGAATCATTCAGTATGCTGTCATTTTCAAAAGGAGCATACCTGCTGAAAGAGAGCATCGGACCATAGACCTTTCCAATAACATCCGGATTCCTTTTCCCGAAAATGGTATATCTTTTCCAGTTGGCTGAAACATCCCTTTTTACAGCCGCTGTATGTACAATATCGGCAACTGCCAACATCCCTGGTCCATTTCCTCCAAACCTGCTTTGCAATCGATACCTGACATAAGAGGTGATCCTGTCGCCTTCCAGTTGGGAGTCACCGTAATGGATCACCCTGATCAGTTCTTTATGTTTTTTAAGATTTTTCAATTCCAATAAAAATGGATATAAAACACTCCTGTCATTTTTCGGGAATTGTAGCCGATGAAGTTTAGCTCTCATTTCAACACTTAAGAAAGTGTCAATTGCATATTTAAATGGATCTATTGTATCCAAAGGAATCAATGCAGGTGGAACAGTGTCCTGGGGTATTGGTTTAATTAAATTTGAGATATCAGCATATTCCACTTTTTCAGGATTGATTATTTGGTTAATCGTTCGGAATTTTAATTTATAGTCATTCCCAAGTGGAATCCCTTCTTCAGGAAATAAGAATGCCACCAACAGCAATGCGGCAATAATAAGAAGCATGAAAATCAGGATTTTATACGGCTTCATTCGGTGGCTTTATTTTTTTGGAATTTTTAGTTTTTGACCTGGTTTTAAACTCTTGCTGTTTTTGATTTGGTTCAGCTGGATGATATCCTGGTCGCTCACACCGGGGTATTTTTTTGCAATTGTCCAAATGTTGTCACCTGACTTGACTGTGTAGTAAAAAAAATCATCTGTTTTTCCACTACTTCCTGGATTATCAGAAGGTGGATTTGTCGTTTTCCCTGAAAGTTTTTGTTTCTGTTCAAAACTCATGTTGTTGATATTCTCGTATTTGGAGGCTATGGATACAGACTTGTAAATCACCAATTTTTGATTGCTTTTTATCAGGTTGCCCCTGATATTATTCCAGCTTCGGATATGTGCAGGGGTTACATCATACCAGTCAGCGATAAAACCTAAATTGTCTCCGGTTTTTACAGTGTAATAAAGTGCTTTAGCATCTGCCGGGGGATTGTAGGATTTACTGGTGGAATATGTTGGAGTGGCTTTAGCCACTGGCTTTTGAAGGATTGTACTATCAATGGCTGAAAAATGGTACATCGAATCTTCGAAATTCAGAAAAAGTATTGCGTAGGATGCAGGTAAGCGCAAAGGATAGGCTTTGTTTTTCGCTGGAATAATATTGATTTTATACTGAGGATTTAAGTCGTTTAGTAATTCAATTGGCAAATTAAGAACATTTGCCACATGATTCAGTTTAAGCTCTTTCTGAACCATCACGGTATCTGTAAAGGAGGGCATTTCAATTTTCATCGGTACTAAACCATAATCCCGGTAATAATGCATCAAATAAGTGGCAGCAACATAGAGTGGTACATAACTTCTGGTCTCCCGGGGGAGATAATAATACAATTCCCAGAAATTAGTTTTGCCTTTCGATCGCTTAATGGCTTTATTTACATTTCCTGGACCACAATTATAAGCTGCCATAGCCAATGTCCAGTCTCCGTACAATTCATACAGATCCCGTAAAAATTGAGCAGCAGCATGGCTGGATTTCACCGGATCCATACGTTCATCCACAAAACTGTTTATTTCAAGATGGTATATTTTTCCAGTTGTGTACATAAACTGCCAAACACCTGTTGCACCCGCTCGACTGACTGCTCTTGGATTTAAGGCAGATTCAACCAGAGCCAGGTATTTAAACTCCTGGGGTAAATTATATTGATCAAAAACGGCTTCAAACAAGGGAAAGTAATATTCTGACAGCCCAATCATAGCTTCAATGAATTCTGTTTTATTCTGTGTATAGAGATCAATGAATTTCTTAACCTGATCATTGTATGGAAGTTCTATAAGCGATTGAATCATGGATAATCGATAAGCAAGAATTGAATCATTGACCTCCTCGCTATTTGCCACTTTAGTAGTGGAATTTTGCAGTTTTAAGGCCTGGTTTACATAATAGGTTTTGGATAAGCTGTCCAGGTTCTCAAGTAATTGGGACTGAATTTGTGGTTCACCACTTTTAATGCTGTCGTCAGGAGAAGAAACAGACAGGAAAGGGATGATACAAAATGAGAAATATAGCAGGTATTTATTTATGCGCATGGGGCTTTTAATTCAATGTATTAAAAAGCTTGCAAAATAAGGAAATTTGAAGCCAAATACACTCAATTCATAACTAAACTTGAAGCTGGCAAAGATTATACTATGTCAAAATTGCTGTCTTTACTAACCGTCCTCATGACTGTTTAAGAATGTCTTTGTTGGTGTCTTCACCAACTTTTCCAATGGCTGGTGAGGACACCGGTACCGATATGTTGTGGTTACCAACTTGCCTCATGGTTGAAAAGATAAGTCTAAGTTGGTGTCTTCACCAACTATCCTGATGGCTGGTGAGGACAACTGCATTGACTGATTGGTGTTGGCATCCGCATCCCTAAATATCTTGTTATCAATTGATATTATCGGTTGCAAATAGCTTTGTAGGGGCAGTATTCACACTTTTGTTTGTCCTCTGTTTGCCGGAATTCAATTGAAGGATCGAATAGATCCCCCAATAATTTTTTTAAATGCAATTCAAATTCATCCTGCACCTCGCTAATGCTGTTTATCGTATACTTTTTCCTTTTTCGACTCTGTAATAACCTGCTGTCAAAATCAGCCTTATGCATATTCCTTACATTGTAAATACCCGGTTGATAGTGCATCCCGCTTTCGTTTTCCAGTTGACTGTAAATGAAGCTGTAAAGAAGAGTCTGGAAGGCCGCTTTATTGCGGTTGCTCTTATCCCTATCAAACAAATGCTCTATTTCTCCAAAGCTCTTTTCGTCCCTTCCGGTTTTGTAATCCAGTAAGCGAACAGTGTCTGCTTTTTTATCCACCCGGTCGATGATGCCTGAAAGTTGAACCTGGTTTTGAATTCCTTTCAGTTCAAAATCAAATTTAAGTACATAGGATTTGCTGTCCTGCTCAAGTGATATAATTTCAAAAGGCGCATATGCACGATCTATATTCAGTATATTTAACACATATGTCCGTATCATATTTCTGATGAGTATATTTTGTCCTTCAAATTCAAATTTATCATTTGCTTTATTTGAAGCAAACACTTTGTTGAATGCTTGATTAATACTGGGATCTATTTCTGAATCAATTAAAACAAAATCACTCACCAGTATTTGATTCCTCTTACTTTCCTGCTTAAATTTTCGGTAGAGATGTTCCATCGAATGATGCAGGAGGTTGCCGAACATGGCATGATCCACTTCTTCCTTTACCTGGTCTGGCTCATAGAGATCGGAAATATACCTGAAATAAAAGCGCAACGAACAATCTATATAGGTGTTTAATGCTGAAGGAGAAAGTATTTTCTTTCCATTTTCATTAGCCAGGTATCGGTTCAATTGAGTAATGACTACCTTATCTTTTGATATAACAATTTCTTTCTCAGCTACTTTTTTGATATGATGAGCCAATATTTTTTCATGGATTTCAAAATCAAAATCGTATTTAAGTTGAGATATATACCGACTTATTTCTCCTGACGAATTGTTAGTTGCTTCTGTATTATAAATCAAGTAAATCTGTTCTGCTTTCTGAATCAAACGATAGAAATAATAAGCATATAAAGCATCGTCTTGTTCCAGAGTGGGCAAACCGAAAGCTTTGCGAAGATTGTAGGGGATGAAGGAATGATCGTAAGAGTTTTTAGGCCAATAGCCTTCATTCATGCCCAGAATAATAAGTTTTGAAAAATCCAGGCAACGGGTTTCCAGACTTCCCATGACTTGCAAACCGCTTAGGGGTTCTCCAATAAATGGAAGCCTGGTTCTGCTTATCAGCTCTTTGATTAACCTGAAGAATAGTTTTTCAGATAATTCCACTTTATTTGATAAGACCGTATTGCTCAGACTTTTTACCTCCTTGTGAAATGCATATGTGAATTCTTTTTCAATGGCTCCTGACAACTGGTAATAGCAAAATTCCAGCACTTGCAGAAAATAGTCGAAAGGATTATCAAGGGCTCGGTAATCACTGAATATCTGGCTGGCAGATTCAAACAATGTATTCAATTCTTTTTCACTTATAAACACCTTGTTGAAATCCACTATGCGTTTGATCTTTTCATTAATGCGGATGCTGTCAATTCCCCTGATCAGTGGATGCCTCAGAATAGCCAGTACATCCGTATGATAAAAAAGAACTTGCTTTCCGGATACTTTAATATGTTTTTGCAATTCAACTAAGAGCTCAAGAAAGCTCGAAATCCTGGTGTTTTTCATGGGATAGCCCATGGTCACATTGATATCTTTAAATGCAGGCGGAAGTGATTGAAGCAAGGGAAACAACAAATGTTCAGATGCCAGCACAATGGCAGCCGTATCAATGTTGTCATCCTTTTTAAAGGACTTCACAATGTTCCCGGCCACTTTTGCCTGGCCTGCTTCAAGTGAAACCCCAATCAAGTCTATTTGTTTGTGTGATATCGTTGATAATTGCTGAAAACCTTCAGCCTGGGGAAATCTATTCAGCATTTCCTTCATGTGCTCTCCCACCGGGAAATTCTTTTTATCCAGGAAATAGGGATCAATATCCCAATAAAAGTGCGCTTTACCTTCCCTTTGCAGGTATTGAATCAGTTTTTCTTCACTTTTGTTCAGTATGTTAAAACCTGCAAATACAATTTGTTTGTAAGTAGAATTCAAGTTCAGCCGTTCAAGCCTTTCACATACATCACGGTATATCATGCCTTCATAAGCCAAATTTTCTTCATTCAGTTTTTTAGTAAAAGTCAGGTATAGTTCTTCCAGTATTTCCCACATTTTAAGGAACTTGTCCTTGTGCTCTGACTTTTTGGATATTTGTACATTTTCCCAAAAAGATTGAAGTGCCTCGATTTGTTCATCAGAAAGATAGTCGTAGTGGTTGTCTATCGTTTTTAATTCCTTAACAGTTGTGAAAATATCCTTTGTATGAACCAGGTATTTATCAATTTCGTTAAAATCCCTGATCAGCAAATTACCCCAGGGATAGAATCGTTCGCTGTCTTCAGTTTTATATCCTTTTGCAGTTAAAATTTGATTGTAGCATTCATAGAGTTTGAATACAAGACTGTACTGATCAGCCAGTTGAAGATTTGATTGAGATTGAATGAGGCCTGAAATGTCTATGATCGTTGGCGACCAGATGGGTTTGGTAATAAGTGAATTCAGGTAATGCCTGAAAAAAAGTCCTGCTCTCTTATTCGGGAAAACAACTGCCAGCTCAGAAAGATTATCATCGAATTGTACTAATAAGTGGCTTGCTATTTCTTTCAGAAAAGGAGTTGACTTCATATGCAAGTTTACGGAAAGATGTTGAAAGTTGAAAGTTTTGTATTACCACTGTCCCATCATTGTATCTCGGAGAGGACGATGATGATTTCTTCATCCTTCAAAAATCATTTTCCCGTCTTCAACCAATATCCAATGTTGAATGTCGAATACTGAATATCGAAGTACTTTTTACCACGAAAACGCAAAGCCACGATGCCTGCCTTGCCGCCTTGCTCTGCCATAGCTTCCAGACTGTGTCATAATTCAGAATAAAATTTCACCAATTTAGTGGTTTTTAGATTTTTTTCATGCGTTTTATTGGCAATGATTTTATTCTCATTCTTATAATGAAGATTGATGAATATATCTAACTATATTATAATATTT
>JADHTG010000036.1 GCA_016776505.1 Bacteroidota bacterium | reverse complement strand
TGTTTTGTTCCGACATCATGAACATCCAGCCCAATGAAATGCGAATTACCATGCATAAAATATTTTTTATACAGTGGTTTGTCAGGAGGCTGTTTCATGACCTCCTCTTTGCTGAATAATCCTAAATTGATCATTTCTGATTCCAGCAATTTTCCCACTTTGGCATTCAGTTCATCTATAGATGTCCCTACAACCATCAGTGCGATCGCTTTTTTGTAAACCCTCAATACCGCTTCATAGCATGCTTTTTGCCGGGGAGAGAACTTCCCATTAATGGGTATCGTCCGGCTCAGATCCGATGAGTAATTTGCATAGGACGAACCAAAATCCAACAATAACAAATCACCATTTTTGCATTCGTCATTGTTTGTCGTGAAGTGCAAACAAAGAGCATTTTTACCTGATGCAATAATAGGCTGGTACGCATGTCCGCATGCCTTGTTCATCATAAATTCATGTTCAATTTCAGCCTGAATTTCATATTCCTTCACGCCTGCTTTTACGTATTTCAGTACCCTTCTGAATGCCTTGCCTGTTATATTACAAGCTGTTTTAATCAAATCGATCTCAATTTCTGATTTAATCAACCTCAGATCCAGTAAGAGTGGAGCAAGACGTTTATATGTATGAAAAGTATATTTATCCTTTATCCATTTTGTAAATCTTAAATCGCGATAAGGAACATCTGTTTCAAACTTGAAATATTCCAATGCATTGAGATATACGGTATCACAATAACCCATAATCTCATGCAATATACCCTCAAAACGATCCAGATACATGATGCTATCAATTCCGGAAACTTCTTTAGCCTCCTCCTTAAAATATTTTTTTCCCTCCCACCTGATCAGGTGCTCATTTGATTCAATAATGAATACAATTTCTTTGTATTCAGGAATGGGTGAGTCGGGAAAAAGCAAAAGGATACACTTTTCCTGATCAAGACCAGATGCCCAAAACAAATCCGAATTTTGATGAAAGCGGTGCAGTTGGTCCCCGTTCCGTGGAAATTGATCATTGGAGTTTAATATTGCTATTGAATTGGATTTTAAAGCTTTAGCCAGATTATTCCGGTTTTGAATGAACAATTCAGGATTAATATTTTCGTAACGCTTTTTCATATCATTCGGATTTCGAATTGCAGATTTCGGATGTAGATTCGGCTCTTTCCTCTGCCTTGGTCTACAAATTCCCAACCATATTTTCAGGTCGGACCCATTCATCGAACTGCTCAGCAGTCAATAATCCCAATGCAATCGCTGATTCTTTCAGAGTGGTTCCATCCGCATGGGCTTTTTTAGCAATTTTAGCCGCATTATCATATCCAATATGGGTGTTAAGAGCAGTAACCAGCATCAAAGAATTATCAAGATGTTGTTTGATTCTTGGATAATTAGGCTCAATGCCAACAGCACAATTGTCATTAAAGGAAATACAGGCATCGCCAATCAAGCGAGCGGAGTTCAATACATTAAGTGCCATCATGGGTTTGAATACATTCAGTTCAAAATGACCTGTCATGCCACCTACTGTGATAGCCATATCGTTGCCAGCCACCTGGGCACAAACCATAGTCAGGGCTTCAGCTTGAGTAGGGTTCACTTTCCCTGGCATGATAGAAGAACCAGGCTCGTTAGAAGGAATTATAAGTTCCCCAATACCGGATCTTGGTCCTGAAGCCAGCAATCGAATATCATTTCCAATTTTCATTAAGCTGCTGGCCACTGTTTTTAAGGATCCTGATATTTCCACCATGGCATCATGTGCTGCCAAAGCCTCAAACTTATTTTCAGCACTTACAAAAGGAAGTCCGGTTAATTCAGCCATTTTCCGGGCTACTAAATCTGCATATCCTTGTGGTGCATTCAAACCCGTGCCGACAGCAGTTCCCCCCAAAGCAAGTTCCGCTAAATGGAACAGAGATCCTTCAATTGCTTTGATTCCATGCTCTAATTGAGATGCATAGCCAGAAAATTCCTGTCCAACAGTTAGCGGAGTAGCATCCATTAAGTGGGTACGGCCAATTTTTACTACTTTCTTAAAAGCTTCTGACTTGGCAAGGAGAGTATTGAAAAGCTTTTCAATTCCAGGAAGTGTTTTTTCAACAATTAGTTTATACGAAGCAATGTGCATGGCAGTTGGAAAGGTGTCATTAGATGATTGAGACTTGTTCACATCATCATTCGGATGCAGGAATTTCTTTTCATCTTTTAGTCCTCCTCCTTTAATTACATGACCCCGGTTGGCAATCACTTCATTTAGGTTCATATTGGATTGAGTACCTGAACCTGTTTGCCACACAACAAGCGGAAATTGATCATCCAGCTTTCCTTCTGTAATTTCATCACAAACCTGGGCAATTAGTTTGGCTTTATCTTCAGCAAGAACTCCCAATTCCATATTCACCAAAGCAGCGGATTTTTTCAATACTGCAAAAGCATAAATGATTTCAATGGGCATTTTGTCACCAGCATTCCCAATTTTAAAATTTTGAAGAGATCGTTGAGTTTGTGCTGCCCAATATTTATCGGCAGGAACCTTAACTTCTCCTAAACTGTCTTTTTCAATTCGAAATTCCATCTTTATTTTTTTAGTTATTTATGTCAGAAATAAGCCTTCTTTTTTTTAATGCCATTTGCACAGCGATGAAAATTACAAAATACTTTACTAATTGAAATGTGATGAATCTAAATTTTCTAAAAAAAAAGCCGCAGAACAAATTGAACTGCGGCTTCTCATTATTTCTTATCTGCTTTTTAAAAAAATTTGTATCTCCAGTCTTTTATATCTGCTAATTCTTTAAGGGACTCCATTGTTTCATATTGTGCCATTCCTTGCTGGTTACCCATTTTTTCTTTCTTAATATCACTAAAATCTTCAGGTGTTTGAACTTCTGAAAATTCTCTCAATACAAATTGAAATACAGCATTTGCACCCACAATGGGTTCTGAAAGTTTATTTGGCTTGCTTCCAAACACCGTCCCTATTAATAGCTTTTCCTCTCCCAAACCTGAAACTAAAGCATTATCAAAACTTGCATTTGTGATTTTTTCAACCTGCACTCCAACTTGTTCTGAAATAGCTAGCAGGTCTTTTTTATTTGCATCTACTAATTTCTGTTTAAGCAATTCTTTTTTCTTCTCGGTAATAACTTTCAATTTAATATCCTCTCTCACTTTCTCAATAGGAGCCGGTCCTTCTTTATAAACTTCCGTCAGTATGGCTACCACATACTGATCATTCAGTTCGATCGCTTCACTCACTTTACCTAATTCGCTACGATATGCCCAGCTTACAAGTGCACCTCCATTTTGCACACCAGGAACTTCTCTTTCCATTGGACGAATCTCCATTGCAATTTGCTTATTCAATCCATGCTCATTTACATAGGATTCAAATTGTTCAGGTGTTTTTACAATGCTTCTGAACTTATTTACTTCTGAATAAATCTTGTTACGTGTTTCTGAAGTTGGACCTATGATTTTAGATATTACACCTACTTTAATTAAGGTATTACTGGGGTTATCTGTTACGTAGATCAGGTGAGCTCCGAATTGTGATTTAACAACCCTATATTCCCCTTTTTTCATACCCTTCACAGCATCCATAAATGGTTTTACCATAGTTTTATCCCTGAACCAACCCAAGTCTCCTCCTTTGACAGCTGAATTCTTATCCTCACTATTTCGCATAGCCAGTAAAGTAAAATCTGCCCCATCCTTTGCTTCAGCCATCAATTCCCTGGCTTTTTTCAATGCTTCAAGCGTATCTGCATCAGTTGGCCCTTTTGGATTTATCAATATATGACTTGCTTTATAAGAATATGCAGTATCTTTCTTGCGGTTAATCAGTTTGGCGATTTTATATTTATTAGCATCCAGGTAGGGTCCAATGATGCTGTCATCATCCTTTAGTGTAAAGTATACATGATCAATTGCTTCACTGAAAAATCCAGGATTATGATAAAGCGTATCAAAATGCTCATCGCTGTGTAATTCTACGTAAGTTGAATCTTTTGTGGTGAGTTTAAAATCATTTCTAATATTGTTCAATTTTGTAAACCATGAAATGGAATCGTCCTTGGAAGGCAAAATTTCCCAAACTACAAAATCAAAAGATCGACTTTCCTCAATAAGAAAATCCTCTTTATGATTGTTATAGTACTTTTTAATATCAGCATCTGTTACAGCAATTGTAGAATCAGGAAGATCCCTCAATGGCAGAGAAATATAATCAAATGTCGCGTATTGATTTTTACTCATGTGGGATTCTTTGGCTTCCAGGTCCGTAGTATATAATCCGGCCTTCACCAGGTTAAAATACTTATTCCGTTTGGATTCTTTCGCCAATTCAGATTCAAATTCAAGCCAAATGGATTTATATTCGGGATATTCATCCATATTTTTAAGGAAACCAACCATTTGGTTGCGATCAAATTCCTGAGTTTCAGGATTGGTAAAAAACTGTTTCACAGCAGAGTGAGGTTCTGGTCCGCTCACCCGGTATGACAATTCCTCAGAAGAAAAAGAAATACCCAACTTTTCATATTCCTTGCTATAAATTATTTCTTCCTGCATTTTATCCCACAATTCAGTTCTCAGTTGGTCGTAAATACTAGGATCAATAGCATCAGACTGTGTTCTGTTTTTATAGCGTTCCAGTTCAACGTCATATCGTGCTTGAAATTCCTGGTATGAAATAACTTCTCCATCAATTTCCCCTACATCCATTTTACTGTTATTCAACATGCCTGAATTGCTCTGAAAAGCATCGCTTACAATAAATGCGGCAATGGAAACACCAATTAACCCCACAGCAAGACCCGAGTATTTCCTAATTGTTCCTATAGCTGCCATATTTTTTTTAATTATTTAACTACAAATGATTTTTCTCCGATTTTTACACCCTCATTATAAATCTGGATTTTGTAATCCCCTTTTTCAAATGGAGATCCTTTACCCCAATAAATAGTATAAGACTCTTCCGGATTATTTGTATACTGCAATGTTTCTTTTGTAGTATACAAAGCTTCTTCTCCCTGGTATGAAAACTGACCGGAGCCTCTTTCTTCAATATAAAGAGTTTCTTCTTTCGGACTCAATACCTTGACATAAAATATACGTTCTTTTTCAATGGCAATTTGATTGTCCTGGATTTTGAAAATGATTTTAAGAGCAGACATTTTGTTTCCTCTTTCCGTTATTTTTTGTTTACCCCCCTTGACCTGTATCCCTTGAACAGTAATTGAAGAGGTCCTGAGCATTTCGCCCAAACTGACCTTATTGGTTAAACCTACATTTTCATCCGTTAGTTTATCTACTTCTCTCTTGACTTCTATCACTTCTGTTTTCAAACCTTCATTCTCCGCTGTTAGTTTTTGATTTTTTTTCTCTAATTCCTTAATTTCCGCCTGGTATTTCTTAGTGTAATACTTCAGCTGCGCAATTTCCTCTTTTGCTGCATCATATTTTGCCTGGGTAATCTTTCCTGCCCTGATCATGACCTGAATCTTTTCTGCCAGTTCCTCAATTTCCCTTTGCTTTTCAAGAAGTAAAGTATCCTTATCACTAACTAATTCTTTGTATTCAACAATTTGATTTTCAAATGTTTTAAGTTCTACTTCTAATTCCTCCTTTAGCGCGATCGTGGATACCAACTCATTGGTCACCTGGTTGTTCTTACGAATTAATCTTGAAATCAAAAACGCATTGAATAATAGTAGCAGAATAATAAAAACAATGATCAATTGTTTACCAATACTTTTCTTTTTGTTTACTACTTCAGCTTCGCTCATAAACTTATAATTTGAATGGTTAATTGAATTCGAATCATATCAATATTGTTCAAATAATGAAAAGAAATAAGAACCTTCAATCTGTGCATTTTCATCAGAATCAGAGCCATGCACTGCATTTTGTTCAATATTACTGCCAAACTTCTTTCTAATTGTACCTTCTTCTGCTTCTGCAGGATTTGTTGAACCAATTAATTTTCTAAAATCCTGCACCGCATTTTCTTTCTCTAAAATGGCCACTACAACAGGGGATGAAGTGATGTACTTCAATAATCCCTGGAAAAATGGTCTATCCTTATGGATTGCATAGAAACGGCTTGCCTGTTCAAGACTAAATTGTGTTTTTTTTAAAGCTACTACTCGAAATCCTCTTTCGCTAAAAGCATCCAATACTTTTCCTTCAAAACCTTTTGCAACAACCTCTGGTTTAATTATCGTGAACGTTCTATTTGACATCTGAAAATTTTTGCAAATTTACCTTTTTTAAGTTAATTCCTGAATTGATTTCCAAGAGAATTATTTATCAGATATTTATCCTAATTCCAAGCTTATTTAATTGATCCGGTTAATAAATATTTTTTTAATCAAATATTCTAATCGTTACATTTGTATATAGATAAAATGGGGAAATGAGTGCAATAATTGCAATAATACCACGACAAATATTAGATTCTAGAGGAACTCCAACTGTTGAGGTGGACGTCATTACAGAAAATGGTGTTGTCGGACGAGCAGCAGTACCTTCCGGTGCATCTACCGGAATTCATGAAGCAGTGGAGTTAAGAGATGGTAAAAAGGATTTCTTTCGTGGGAAAAGTGTTTTAGCTGTTTGTGAAAAAATTGAGAAAATAATCGAGCCTGAACTTCTGGATTTGAATGTTTTTGATCAAAAGGTGATTGATAACATCATGATGGAGCTGGATGGGACAGAAAATAAAAGGAATCTGGGTGCTAACGGAATTCTGGCAGTCTCTATGGCAGTTTCCAGGGCTGCAGCAGAAGAAAGTGGTTTGCCTCTTTATAAATACCTCGGAGGAGTAGGTGCCCGCACTTTGCCCATTCCCATGATGAATATATTAAATGGAGGTAAGCATGCGGACAACAAAATAGACTTCCAGGAATTCATGATTATGCCTGTTGGTGCAGATACATTCAGTGATGCACTCCACATGTCTGCCAAGGTATTTTATAGCCTGAAAGATTATTTGCATAGCAAAAAATACTCTACCAATGTAGGCGATGAAGGAGGTTTTGCACCGAACCTGGAATCAAATGAAGAAGCCATTGAAATGGTTATTGCTGCTATTGAAAAAACAGGATATAAGCCTGGTCAGGATATTTGTCTTGCTTTGGACCCTGCTGCTTCTGAGATGTATGACAAGGACAAAAAAGTGTATCGTTTTTATAAATCAACCCAAAAAGAGATCTCTTCGGATGAGATGGTTGAATTCTGGGTAGACTGGTGTAAAAAATACCCAATAATCTCCTTAGAAGATGTTTTAGCTGAAGATGATTGGGATGCTTGGATTGAATTAAACAAGCAGTTAAAGGGTGAAATTCAGCTTGTTGGAGATGACCTTTTTGCAACCAATCCAAGGCGTTTATCAAAAGGTGTTGAATTGAAGGCTGCAAATTCAATCTTAATTAAACTCAACCAAATAGGAAGCCTTTCTGAAACGATTGAAACGATCAATATGGCAGCCGTAAATAATTTTACTTCTGTCATTTCTCATCGTTCAGGGGAAACAGAAGATACTTTTATAGCTGATTTAGCTGTAGGATTAAATACAGGGCAGATTAAAACCGGATCCCTTTCAAGGACTGACCGGGTTGCGAAATACAATCAACTAATTCGTATAGAAGAAGAACTGGCTGAAGAGGCTGTTTATCCCGGGAAAAATTTTAAATTTAAACGATAATTACATTGAAAAGATTCTTTCATATAATTAGAAACAAGTATGTATTAGCCATCCTTATTTTCATTGTATGGGTAGGCTTTTTAGATCGCAACAACCTGATCCTGACATTTAAGACAAGAAATTCCATCAAGGAACTCAAGAAGAATAAAGCCTATTACCTAAGTGAAATTGAAGAAACAAAACGGGTGAAATTTGAATTGCTGAATAACCGCAAAACGCTGGAGAAATTTGCCCGTGAAACCTACTACATGAAAAAACCAGGGGAGGAAATTTTTATTGTGGAGGAGGAATAAGGGAATTTGACAACAGGAAGCGAATGGAAGATTGAAAGTAAGAAACTTATATACCGAACTCAGGTTATTTTACAGCATCTTTATAGGCTTCCAGGTAGGCGAAAATATATTTACCTAACACATCAAATTCAATATTCACCCTGCTTCCCGGGCGAATGATTTGAAAGTTAGTTTGTTTGTACGTATAAGGAATAATTGCAACCGTAAATTCTCCCGTTTTATTATTGACGTTAAAAGCAGTCAGACTTACACCATCTATGGTAACTGAACCTTTTTCAACAAGTAACTGGTTTTTGCCGGGCTCATATTGAAAAACATAATACCAGCTGCCATCAGCTTCTTTGAAATCGATACAAACAGCAGTTGTATCCACATGTCCCTGTACAATGTGCCCATCAAAACGGCTATCCATCTTCAGGCTTCTTTCCAGGTTTACTATTCCCCCGACCTGCAGATCGCCCAAACTGGTTTTATTCATGGTTTCTTCAACAGCTGTAATTTGATAGGAATCTTCGAAGACCTTTTCAACTGTCATGCACACCCCGTTGTGAGCAATGCTTTGGTCCACATGAATTTCATTTAAAATATCGGTTTCAATTCTGATCTGGAAATTAGTTCCTTTGTATTCGAGACCGGCAATTTTGCCCATTTCCTCTACTATGCCACTAAACATATGATTACCTAATTAAATGTATAGTTCCCTTCAGGCTCACTTCTTTCGGGCCTTCCAGGTAAATTTGATACACATCGCAAATATAATAATATACACCTTCCGAGCAATCCAGGTTTGATTCAAAATCTTTACCATCCCAATTGATCATAGGATCATGTGTTTTATAAACTAATTGTCCCCAGCGGTTATATATTCGCATATTCACATGGTCAATGTGCATGTGCCCATCAAGTGGTTCAATTACATCATTTAATCCATCTCCATTCGGAGTGAAAATATTTGGAAGGATGTAGTAGGGACAGTTATCTACACAGGATTCATTTGAGTAAACACTTTCATTTCCAAACGAATCAATAGCTGTAATTACATAACATCCTGCTTGCGAGAATTCAAATGTCGGGCGATCATCATTGTAATAATTACTGTTGAAATCTTCCACCCTTTCAACTAGTTTGAAGCTATTTTCTTTTAACCTGGAGTAATATATATGATAAGCAATCACATCGCCAGCACAGGAGGGATCCACGTATTCCCAGGCCAGTTCATTTCGGTGTTCCGGACAAAAAGCGGTTGCCTTGATCTCCGGAGGACAGGGCGGAATGGTATCGATTGGTGTTTGACAAACTTCCTGTGAATAGTTGACTATGGGATAGACAAAGTTTTTTGAAGTTAAAAAATAACCATATGATTTAATTTTGTAACAATACTCTTTCCCATTCACTAATCCTTCATGCAGAAAAGTAGTTTGTTTTGTAAAGCCAATTGAATCATAATCCTTGGAGGCATTCTGCAGATAAACTACATAATAATCATTAAACCAGGGAACATCTACATTCCAGCTGAGCGTATTTTTCATATGAGAAGGGGTGGCTTGCAAATAGATGGAAGTGGCTGTCTGTGAAGTGCCTAATAAATAGGGGGTTCCATTATCTGTGCCATAAAATTCAATTCGATACCTCAACTGATTATCAACGGTATTCTCAAATGAATCGATAAATAGAGTGTCTTTTAATCCCCCAAAAGTAGTTGAATTAAAGGCCTTTACCAGACCAAAACTGCTTCCATTTATTGATTTAACTATCCTGTTTTCATAGGGTCCGCTAAATATATTGGTGTCCAGTTCAGTGGGTTTTGACCAATCCATAAAAACAACACCATCTTGTTTATCCGTTTTTATAATGCTTACGTGCGTAATAACTGGCAATTCTTTTTTCTGAGTTCCGCATACTTCTGAACTTGCATAACCTTCTATTAATTCATAGTTCCCATCACTGAGATACACTGCTGTAACTCTATAACAATAGGTAATTCCGGGTGTTAATCCTTTTCCGTTATCGTCATCAAAAAATTGGGTGTTGTTTTCTCCAAAAACTTCAGCAATTCTCTTAAAGCCTGAGTAAGCAGGCACTCCATTTTCACAGACTGTGGTATCCCAAAAAGAGGTATCTATTTTTCTGTAAATGAAATATTTCTTTACATTATTACATGCCGATGGTTTATCCCAGTCAAGCTCTATTCCTTTAATGGTATTTGTTAATGCAAGGTTTTCAGGTGCAGGACCCATGACCCGGATAAAAAAGTGCTCCAGGTCGGATAAAGGCAGTAATGGATGATTATCCACTACTTTAAAAACAACGGAATAGGGTGCTTTTCTTACGTGACCGCAATCAGGAGTCCAGCTAAATGTGGCCACTACATCTCTATAGCCCGTAATAACCGCAGGTGCTAGAACAGCCGGTGAAGTGGAAAGGGTAAATGGGCCGCCATTGGCTGTCATGGTTAGTTTTTGATTCACATCTTTATCGTGAGCCCATACTTTGAAAGATAATGTGATGTTTTTTCCTGCCTCTATACAGGTATCAGATATTTCATCGATATAAGGTGGGTTATTAAGACCCACTTCTACAATAATTTGCATGTCCCTGGTGATCGATCCAATAGAATCCCCGTTCCTGTATTCCTGGATTAATATGGCAATATTATAAATTCCTCGCTGATCAGGATAATCCCAGACTAAATCACCTGTATAGGGATCCAGTGTAAAGCTATTTTTAGCATAGGGTTGAAAGTAGCCCTGCACATCTGTTCCTACATCCATTTTGGGAGGAATAAGTGTGAATACCAGGCTGTCCCCATCCGGATCATAAGCCCCGGGATTGTGCTTATAAACCTGGTTTACTTCGGCATAATCAATGGGTGGCTGTAAAAGAATCGGGGATCTGTTGGTCCCTTTAAAACTATTTATGATGATAATGGTTTCAACATAAAAAGGGGTCAATACACTGTTGGACATATTTACTATACTCTCAATCCGGTTGGGATCGAAAAACGAGACAGTATATTCACCGGGACCGGGATAAATGTGAACCGTTTTATAGGTATTGTAAAGGGTTTGGTTACCAATATTAATTCGGGTGGTCAGCTTAACTGTTTCTTTGGTTTGATCTCCAAAATACAAATCAATCTCATCCCTGTTTGCGGGACTGTTTGATTCGGTATAGTAAATCACAGTAATCTCATAAGTAAAATTACTTGGATCTCCTAATTGCTTGTAAATAATTTCTCCAGCCCTGGCATGAGTTGAGTGAGCCTGCTTGATGGTTAAGGCCAGAAAAGCCAACAAAAAGAAATATTTTAGTTTAATTCCCATAATTCTAATAGGCAATGTTCAAATATACTATAATTAGGAAAGCTTTGCAATATCTGTATATACAGTAACTACACTTAATCAATTACAGCTTCTTTTCATATGCAAAAACTAATCCTTTTCAAAAAGGGAGATCAAAAGCCTTGAACCATATTTATCAATTGTTATGGTAGTCATTTTAAAGCTAATTAAATTTGACCAGTTAAATCATGATGATGCATTCGAAATCAACACCTGATATCAATTCAATCTTTCAATCAAAACTGTTCACAACAGGAATAGTGCTTGTGCTTGCCATTATTGCCCGATTGATATATTACAGCATGGATAAAGGAAGTCCTCTTTTTCTGTTTCCCATTATTGATGAGACTGAATTCTTGAAAATTGGGAATCACATTGCTGAAAATGGTGCTTTTTACCCTTATCATTTTTTACATCCCCCTTTGTATTCCTATATGTTGGGAATATTGTTATCCATTGGTTTTTCATTAAAAGGAATACTCATTTTTCAGTTTTTTCTTGGTATTTCAGGATGTGTAATTCTTTATCTTAGCCTGTCGAAGATTCATCATACTGCAGCATTAATAAGTGCGTTGATCTGGGCCATTTACCCGGTCGAACTTTTTATCGAAACCAAATTCCTATCTGAAAATCTTTATATTTTCCTGTCGCTGTCATTAGCATATACATTGATAGTGATGAATAAATCATGGACCCAATTGATTTTAAGTGCTGCTATTACAGGACTACTCATCATTACAAAAACCCAGTTCCTGCTTTTTTTTGTCGCCTGGTTATTGATCCTGATATTCAGGTTTAGGGAAAGTTTAAAAAGAGTGCTGGCGTATTCTTCAATTGTTTTATTATTTCCTTTTTTAGCAACATTGCACAATTTTGTAAACACAGGTGGGCATTTCATTTTTATTTCCAGCAATGGCCCTATGAACCTTTACATTGGAAATTCCGAAGATATCAAACGGACCTTAAATATCCGGCCCTCACAATGGCGGGAAGAGTTTTTTCCTTCCCTGTATGATGAAGCTGGCATTACCTTTACAAGGGAAGATACGGATCCCAATGAAAGCTACCCTTATTTATTGAATTCTTTCCTGCTTAAAAAAACAATGCATGAAAATTCGAATTTGACAGTCCCTTTTCAAAATATATTGCTT
Organism: Bacteroidota bacterium; assembly: GCA_016776505.1. GTDB lineage: Bacteria > Bacteroidota > Bacteroidia > CAILMK01 > JAAYUY01 > JABINZ01. The sequence continues at coordinate 20,559 of JADHTG010000036.1, read as the reverse complement.
AAAGCCTTTGGCACATTGCATTCTTATGAAACACCGAGGAACTATGACTTGTACGAATACCGGAAATGGAATAGCTATTTGTCTTTCACACTAAGCAATAAAGGACTTTATTTCCCATTGGTTCTATTCTTCTATGCAGCACTTATTTACCTGCTTATCAGACGAAAAAATCTTATTAAGGATCATTCACATCTCGTTCTCCTGTTAATATTAATTGCTCAATTATTGCCGGGTATCTTGTTTTTCAATGCTTTTAGATATCGCCTGGCAGCCATTCCATTTATTATTTTTTACTCCATATTATTTTATAAAGAATATGGCAGAGATTTCAATAAACAAGCCATCAACCTGGTGCTGATCTTTCTTTTTGGAAGTGTTTTAGGCAACAGTTTCATAGTTCAGAAAATACCAAAACATGAGTCATACGATACCTATGCAGATGGTTTTATGGCGAAAGGGCGAACAAAAACTGCCGACAAATATTATAGTATGGCATTGGGAAATATGAAAGAAGATGATCCTGGAGCAGCTGAACATTCCAGAACATTTGAGCAAAAAGCATATTTGGCTGAACAGCAAGGTAAGCTGACGGAAGCCATAGATTATCTTAATCAAGCCATAAATGCAGGTCAGATAAGTACACTGAATTATTACAACAGGGCTTCCTTAAAATATAAAACCGGAGATTTCGAAGGAGCCATGGCTGATTACAATGCATCCATCCTGCATAATAATGGTGACAGGGAAAAATTATCTTTAGCCTGGTATGGACTAGGCATTACACACATCAAGCTTCAGAAATATGATAGTGCAATGAATCATTTTTCCTATTCGATTATCGCAGATTCTTCCAATAGCAAAGCATGGGCAAACCGGGGAATATTAAAAGGACAATTCGGTGATTTCAAAGGTGCACTGAGTGATCTGAACAAGTCCATTGAAATTGAACCCGGATACGATAAAGCCTTTAGTAATCGTGGCATTGCCTATCTTACATTAGATCAGTCTGAAAATGCATTGCCGGATTTCAACGAGGCTCTTCGTCTTAATCCAGGCTATGCCCAGGTGTATTATTTAAGAGCCATGACGAATATTGACCTGGGAAACATAAGCGGTGTATGTGATGACCTACAAAAAGCTGTGCAATTGGGTTTCCAGGCTGCAGAACAGGAAGTGGAGAAGTATTGTAAGTAAAATCCTGCTTTCTAGTTTCTGGATGCTGGTTTATTCTTTGTTCTCTTGAAGAAAATGATGATTTATCCTCGTAATTTGTAAACTTGATTTTCAATTTTCAAGGTATATTTAATAAATTATACTTAAAAACATTTGGCTTTTATCCTTGTAATCTGTAAATTTGATTTTCAATATTCAAGGTAACATGTATTATAATCGACTTGTTGAAGAAAAAATAGAGGAACTTTCGCAGCATTTTTCCGTAATTGGTATTATTGGACCTCGACAAGTTGGTAAAACAACATTAGTCAAGCATATAAGTTCAAATATCCTAAAAGAGGTCATGTATTTTGATCTTGAGTTATCTACTGATATTGACATACTGGAAAATCCAGAGTTTATCTTTCAACAATATGAAGACAAATGTGTCATTATTGATGAAGTGCAACGAATGCCTGAATTATTTCCTCTAATTCGTGCATTAGTTGACCAAAATCCTGTTGCATCCAGATTCATATTACTAGGATCTGCAGCACCCTCATTAATTAGAAAATCATCAGAATCGTTGGCAGGGCGTATTTCATATATCGAACTACATCCCTTCAATCAAATGGAACTTCCTGAGAATATTACATTTGAAAAACACTGGTATAAAGGTGGCTATCCAAAATCTTTATTTCAAAATAATGACAAAGTAAGTTATGAGTGGTTGCGAGCATTTATTCGCACATATATTGAAACAGATCTTCCGCAATTGGGATTAAATGTTTCAAGCGTTAGCATCAGAAGATTCTGGACCATGTTGGCTCATCATCATGGGGGGTTATGGAATGCCAGTGATTTCGGACGTTCGCTTGGATTAACTCATCCTACTGTAAACAAATACCTAGATTATTTGGAAGGAGCTTTTCTTGTCAGACGACTTCACCCCTTTTATTCAAATATTGGAAAACGATTAGTAAAATCTCCAAAGATTTATATACGAGACAGTGGAATTCTACACCAGCTTATTAACATTGAATCGTTTGATAACCTGGCATTAAACATTAAAGTTGGGGCGTCATTTGAAGGTTATGTAGTTGAACAAATTGATATCTTGAAACCAGATTCGCATGACCTATTCTTTTATCGTACACAAGCCGGTTCAGAATGTGACCTTGTTATTACCAAAGGTCAAATTCCTGTTGCATGTTGTGAAATCAAATTTTCGAATTCTCCTTCAACATCCAAAGGTTTTCGAATAAGTATACAAGATTTAAATACTAACTTAAATTTCGTTATTACACCTTCAAGTGAAGATTATCTTTTTGATAAAAATATCAGGGTCTGTAGCTTAAATACTTTTCTTACAAAATACCTTGCTGTAATTTAAATGATTTGTAGCTATTTTAGCCTTAAAAAACCAGTCTGAAAATATAAAAAGGCTTTGATTTAAGCAATCTGTTCAATGATTATCCATTCATCTTCTTGATCAAATTCAAAGCACTTCCAGCTTTAAACCATTCAATTTGTTGTGCATTATAGGAATGATTAGCTTTAATTTCCTCCACAGAACCATCTGCATGCGTAAGTTTTAGGGTCAATTGCCTTGCAGGTGCAAAATCTTTCAAATCAATGAGATCAATGGTATCATCTTCCCCTATTTTATCATAATCTGATTTGTTCGCGAAGGTAAGTGCCAGCATCCCCTGCTTTTTCAGGTTTGTTTCATGAATACGGGCAAAAGATTTTACAAGAACTGCTTTTACACCAAGAAATCGAGGTTCCATGGCTGCATGCTCACGAGATGATCCTTCCCCGTAATTTTCATCTCCAACAACAATAGAGGGGATGCCATTGGCTTTATAATCTCTCTGGACCTTGGGTACTGCATCATATTTCCCACTAAGTTGGTTTTTGACATAATCTGCCTTATCATTGAAACTGTTGATCGCACCAGTCAGCATATTATCTGAAATATTATCCAGATGTCCTCTGAATCTCAACCAGGGACCAGCCATTGAAATATGATCGGTTGTACATTTTCCCTTGGCTTTAATCAACACTTTAATTCCACTTATGTTCTCTCCATTCCATGCAGTGAAAGGAACTAGCAACTGCAGTCTTTTTGAATCTTCAGCAACCTTGATTTCAACGGACGCTCCATTAGTAGTTGGTGCCTGGAAACCGGCATCAATAACATCGAATCCTCTTGCAGGTAATTCAATTCCAGTGGGTTCTTCCAGCTTTACAATTTTTCCATCCTGGTTTGTCAACATATCAATCCTGGGATTAAAAGTCAAATCACCCGCAATGGCAAGGGCTGTTACAATTTCAGGAGAGGCAACAAATGCGTGTGTGTTGGGATTCCCATCATTTCGCTTGGCAAAATTCCGGTTAAATGAAGTGATGATTGAATTCTTTTCCTTTTTGTCAGCACCATGTCTCTCCCACTGGCCAATGCAAGGGCCACAAGCGTTAGCCAAAACGACTCCTCCTATATTTTCAAAAATATCGAGTAATCCATCCCTCTCGACGGTATACCTGACCATTTCAGATCCCGGAGTGATCGTAAATTCTGATTTTACTTTCAATTTTTTTTCAATTGCTTGTTTTGCAACGGATGCTGCACGTGTGATGTCTTCATAGGATGAATTAGTGCATGAACCAATTAAACCAACATCCAGTTTTTTAGGCCAGTCATTTTTTTTGACCATTTTAGCAAATTGTGAAAGTGGTGTAGCCAGATCAGGTGTGAATGGTCCATTAATATGAGGTTCTAAAGTCGACAGATCAATTTCAATTACCTGATCGAAGTATTTTTCAGGATTTTCATACACTTCTTTATCACCGGTAAGATACTCTGCAACCTGATCAGCTAACTGGACTACTTCTTTTCTGCCCGTAGCTTCCAAATATCTTCTCATTGATTCATCATATCCAAAAGTAGAGGTGGTAGCTCCAATTTCAGCACCCATATTACAGATAGTGCCCTTCCCAGTACAGGACAGGGATTGTGCCCCTTCACCAAAATATTCTACAATCGCACCGGTTCCTCCTTTCACGCTTAATATACCTGCCACTTTCAGAATTACATCTTTGGCAGATGTCCAGCCCGATAACTTACCTGTTAGTTTTACACCAATGATTTTCGGCATTTTTAACTCCCATGGCATTCCTGCCATTACATCGACTGCATCTGCTCCTCCAACACCAATTGCCACCATTCCCAATCCGCCTGCATTCACTGTGTGAGAGTCAGTTCCTATCATCATTCCACCAGGGAAAGCATAGTTTTCAAGTACCACCTGGTGTATAATTCCAGCACCGGGTTTCCAAAATCCTATTCCATATTTATTGGATACAGATGCCAGAAAATCAAATACCTCACTACTTGTATCAAGTGCGAACTTCAAATCTTCAGCGGCCCCGGTTTTTGCCTGGATCAAATGATCGCAATGAACCGTACTTGGCACAGCCGCCTTGCTTTTTCCTGCCATCATAAATTGCAGCAGAGCCATCTGGGCAGTAGCATCCTGCATGGCCACCCGATCTGGCGCAAAATCGACATAATCAATCCCTCTCTGAAAGGGTTTATTAGGGATATCCTTAGCTAAATGAGCATATAATATTTTTTCAGCCAGTGTTAAGGATTTGTTTAACAGCTTTCTCGCACCATCAATACGCCCAGGATATTGGCTGTACACTTTTTTAATTAGGGAGAGATCGAAAATCATAATTGTATTTTTTTAATGTCAGTTTATATGATGAAAATATTAAATGAAAATCATTTCATTTGCCCCTACCCTATCCGAAGGAATCCCTTTGGTAAAAGGGTGTAAATTGTTTTTCTTCACATCCGCCAATGGCAGACAGGGGGCAATTGAAGAAAATCAAATACATTATAGACAGGCAGATTCTCATTTTTTTAAGATTTAGCACTCAAATATTCTTTTAACTGGTTGATGTTTTGAATTGCATCTGACTGAACATTTCTTGCATCTGCTATCATGAGGCTTAACCAGTCCAGGCAATATATGGTTTCATACATATCACGCAATGTAAATCCATTCAGATGGGTATCAATCACATTATTCTTATTTTTTTCTAAGAGATTTTTTATAAAACTTATCCGTGCACTCACTTTCTGATTCAGACAGGAATCAATAAATACGAAATTGGTATTCAGGTGACCATAATAGGATTCGATGACATTGTGATTTGATTCTGGCATCTCATGAACAAATGCCTCATACTTTGCATTTTCCTGTAATTGCTGTGCGAAACGAACTCCTATAGGAAAGGCTGCCGTATCTGTATGGATCACACATTTGCCGTGCTTCGAATTCAATTTAAATTGTTTAAAAAGTGTAGCCGCCCTTGTAATAAATACTTCTGTTTCACGTAAGTGAACAATTAAACTTCGGATATTATTGTGAAGACTTTGCTTTAATAACTCTGAGAAAATCAAAACCAAGAATGTCAGGGAATAGCCCAATGCCATCCTGGGTTGAAATCCTTTCTCCGCCTGGTATATCTGTATATTCGCTTCAATGGCCAATTCCTGCAATAATCCTCCAGTTGTAATCACCAAAACAGTTGCATGACGCTCAATAGCAGTAATGTACAGACTCAATGTCTCCTCTGTATTCCCGGAATAAGAGCTGAGTATAACAAGTGATTTTTCGCCTGCATATGCGGGCAGGTTATAATCTGAAATAATTTCAACCGGGACAGGACAACTTCCCTGAAAATAACTTTTAATGATCCGTCCAGCGATGCCAGAACCACCCAGGCCACCAATAATGATATGCTGAAATTGATCAATGGTTAAATTATGCCTGTCGTATTGATTCAATGCATATTCAATTTGAACTGGAAATTTCTCAAGAAATGCTTTTTGATATTTCATTTGTGGCTATTTTGAAAGTGCGAATTTAAAGGTAAATTATTGAAATTTTAAATGGATATTACTTTAATAAGCTGGCAGTTAAGTATCTAATTTATAACATATTTCAATATTTTAATAATATTCCGTTTTTCATCCTGACTATTCTGGTAATTTTTTTACTTTTGCAGACTATTTTCATACACATATTAAACATTAATTCGACTATGAAGAAGTATTTCGCATTAATAATTTCATTGATTTCTTTACCCATTCTGGGTTTGGCGAGTGAAGCTAATCTTGTAATACCCTCGGGAATTAAAGACCAGGGAATTTTGTATTGGGGTTTTCTGATCACTTTTGCCGGTTTTATGTTTGGACTTTATCAATTTATGAAAGTTAAAAAAATCAGGGCTCATAAATCCATGCTCGATGTAGCTCATGTTATTTATGAAACCGGGAAAACTTATTTGATTCAGCAGGGTAAATTCTTAGCTATTCTCTTTTTATTCATTGGAGCTGCTGTAGCTTTTTACTTTGGTTATTTATCTGAAGCAAATTTTGGCTTTAAAGGGGTCATTCTTATTCTCGGATGGACCATTATTGGTATTTTGGGATCTTACAGTGTGGCCTGGTTTGGTATCCGCATGAATACACTGGCTAATTCCAGGATGGCATTTGCTTCCCTGGAAAGAAAACCAATAAAACTCCTAAATATTCCATTAAATGCAGGTATGAGTATTGGTGTTGTTCTGATTTCTCTTGAACTCATTATGATGCTGGTTATCTTATTATTTGTACCAGGTGAGTATGCTGGAGCCAGTTTTATAGGATTTGCTATTGGTGAATCGTTAGGAGCTTCTGTTTTGAGAATTGCCGGTGGAATATTCACTAAAATTGCTGACATCGGCTCTGACCTGATGAAAGTAATATTTAAAATAGGGGAAGATGATCCCAGAAATCCTGGAACTATTGCCGATTGTGTAGGTGACAATGCCGGAGATAGTGTAGGGCCAACAGCTGATGGTTTTGAAACTTATGGTGTAACGGGTGTTGCTTTGATTTCTTTCATTCTTCTTGCCGTTACCAGTATTGAATACCAGGTGCAGTTGCTGACCTGGATTTTTGTCATGCGTATATTGATGATTATTACTTCTATTGTAGCTTTCTGGATTAATGGCGTAAAAACAAAAGCAAAATATAATCATGCGGATGACCTGGATTTTGAAAAACCACTGACATCATTGGTTTGGATAACTTCTATTTTATCCATAGTTGTTACTTTCGTTGCCAGTTATTTTTTAATAAGGGACCTTCCAAATCAAATGTGGATATCTCTATCGGTAATCATAAGTGCCGGTACCCTGGGTGCAGCTTTGATCCCTGAATTTACCAAAATATTTACAAGCCCCAAATCAACCCATGTTGCAGAAATAGTTGAAGCCTCTAAAAAAGGAGGTGCCTCTTTGAATATTTTGTCTGGTCTGGTTGCAGGAAATTTCAGTGCATTCTGGAAAGGCATGGTTTTCTTCATGCTGATGTTCATTGCATATTACGCAAGCACATATGGATTGGACGGACTAATGATATATCCATCCATTTTTGCCTTTGGCCTGGTTGCATTTGGTATGTTGGGCATGGGTCCTGTAACGATCGCTGTGGATAGTTACGGTCCTGTTACTGATAATGCTCAATCTATCTATGAATTATCATTAATTGAAGAAGAAAAGGATAAAATAACACCTGAGATAGAGAAAGAATTTGGTTTCACTCCAGATTTTGAAAAATCAAAGTATTATTTGGAAGCAAACGATGGAGCGGGCAACACTTTCAAAGCCACTGCAAAACCCGTATTAATCGGTACTGCAGTTGTAGGTGCTACCACTATGATATTCTCATTAATATTAGTCATCAAACATACCTTAGGAGTAGATCCAAAAGAAATTTTGAACTTATTAAATCCATACACAATTATGGGTTTCTTGCTTGGAGGAGCCGTTATTTACTGGTTTACCGGTGCTTCTATTCAAGCTGTTACTACCGGTGCAGCCAGGGCTGTGGAATATATCAAACAGCATATTAATCTGGATCCGAATGCACCCAAGAAAGCAGATGTTGAGAAATCAAGAGCAGTGGTAAAAATCTGCACAGTTTACGCACAAAAAGGCATGTGGAATATATTCATAGCCATTTTTTCCTTTGCACTGGCTTTTGCTTTTTTAGCATCCCCTGCTGGTTCTAATGCACCTGTTTCACTTTTTGTCAGTTATTTATTGTCTATTGCTTTCTTTGGATTATTCCAGGCTGTTTTTATGGCGAATGCAGGTGGTTCCTGGGATAATGCTAAAAAAGTGATTGAAGTGGACATGAAGGAAAAAGGAACACCTCTTCACGATGCCTCAGTGGTAGGTGATACAGTAGGTGATCCTTTCAAGGATACATCCTCAGTTGCCTTAAATCCAGTGATAAAGTTTACCACCCTGTTTGGATTGTTAGCCATGGAGATAGCCATTGCTGAGCAATTCAGGAATATTGCTCCATATGTGGGTGTTGCATTTTTGCTCATTGCTCTCTATTTTGTCTGGAGATCATTTTACAAAATGAGAATTATTTCTTAGGAATTTTTGAATACATTAACAGGCTGGTTTCATTTTCTTGGACCAGCCTTTTTTTATCTCAATCATTCTGTGTGATAAAAGACCGAACAAACTAAAAATATTTCATTAAGTTTAGGGAGAACGAGAATGGCTCCTATGAAAAAACTTATCCATTTTCTTATTGATCACCTGAAAACCAATTTCAACCTGGGTATATACTCTTACACTGTTCTCTTCATAGCTGCTTCCATTTATATCAGTTATCAATTTAATATCTACCAAAATATATTAAGCCCGAATAATGGAAACATGAAGGGAATTCTGTTCTATTTCCTGGTGAATGTGGTTGGTTATTATGGTGTTGCAATTCCCTTATTAATATTCCGAAGAAAGACCAGGTTGATATTTAACCCTTCCTTTTGGTTAATAAGCTTTATATTCTTAATACTGATTGCCCTAGAACGTGGCATCTATTTTCATCAATTTGTTTTTGATCGTAGTAGCAATTATTTAGAAGGTCTGTATTTATATAAGATCCTGGCGAATTTGAAAGGTATTGCAGTTTATATAATCCCATTATTCATCCTGAAATCAATCCATGATAAAAATAGTAAAGTCTTGTATGGTTTAAGAACAAAAAATGCTTTTCTCAGGCCATTTGTATTCATGTTGCTAATTGTTTTACCTTTGGTTGGCTGGGCCTCGTTTCAACCTGATTTTCAAGTGACCTATCCTATTTTCAAACCCTGGCTTTATCCACATGTTTTTGGTTTACAAAGCTGGCTGGCGACCATCATTTTTGAAGCTGCATATTCAATTGATTTCATCATGCTTGAATTGATTTTCAGGGGAGCCCTGGTAATCGGCATGGCTTCCATATTGGGTAAAGATGCTGTATTGCCCATGGTTTCTGTTTACGTAATGATACACTTTGGGAAACCTCTTGCTGAAACTATTAGTTCTGCATTCGGTGGCTATATTTTAGGTGTAATTGCTCTTGGTCTCAGGAATATCTGGGGCGGTGTTTTCATACATGTGGGTTTGGCCCTGATGATGGAAGTTGCCGCATTATTGCAGCATTTTGTGAGAAATTGAATAGATAATTAGGTATAAAAAGCTAATACTTTACTTTATTAGTTGTTCCAAGAGACGCTCCACTTAACTCTTGTAACAACGAGGATTTAAAAATAAGAACTTGTATTTGAAAGACTTGGAAGGAACTAGATAGGATGAATTCATCACTATATTTAATCTTCCATCTTTTCATCTTCCAAGGTCAATTCCTACTTCCTGACCATCAACATCCTGTCCTTCTCATGAACATCCTTTAAAATCCTGGCTTCACGAAAACCTTCATTTTCAAAAAGCCTTTTTGCTTCAGGCCCCAGATACTCATTGATTTCCAGGAAGATCTCCCCCTGATCAGCCAAAGCATTTTGAGAGAATTGGGCTATTGCTCTGTAAAAAATAAAGGGATCATCATCTGGAACGAAAAGTGCTATTTCAGGCTCATGATCCAATACATTTTTTTGCATCTTGTATTTATCCTGTTTTGTCACATAGGGCGGATTACTGATGATTACATCAAACTTAATTTGAAAACTTGACCACAGGGCTTCATCAAGAATATCCATTTGAATAAAATCAACGTCTGCATTGTTCGCTTTTGCATTTTCACGAGCTACTGACAGGGCAGCTTCAGACTTATCTACAGAAACAACAAGCAGCAGGGGATTATATAATTTCAAAACGACAGGTATACAGCCTGATCCGGTACCGATATCGAGTATATTTAATTTCTTGAAGCCAATGTGTTGCTGACAAAGCAGGACTAATTCTTCTGTTTCCTGCCTTGGAATCAGCACATTTTTATTCACTTTAATTTTCAAACCCATAAAATCAGAAAATCCGGTAATATGCTGAACAGGCACATGATTTAATAAATCATTCAATGCATTTTTAAGAATTTGTTTTTCAGTTGGTGTCAACCGCTCTTTGGCCGAAGTAAAAATTTCAGTCTTTTTAATTCCCAACAAATCTTCGAACAAAATATAAGTAATTGATATCGCTTCCTGTTCAGAATAGATACTTGAAAGTTTCGAGCTAATATGTTTAAATTCGCGTATCAATTAAAATGATTAAATCAAATTTATCTTTCAATTAGACATTTTATTCGTCATTTTTTTACAGGTCAAAAGTAATTAGAATCAAGCAGAGCCCGATATGCCGCATAAAATCTTCATGAATCGATGTTTGCAATTGGCAGCTAAAGGTTTTCCTGCAGCTATGCCAAACCCAATGGTGGGTTGTGTAATTGTTCATCAAAACGATATTATCGGAGAAGGATTTCACCATGCTTATGGATTGCCTCATGCAGAAGTAAATGCCATTAAGAGTGTCAAAAATAAGTCGCTTTTAAAAACATCCACACTTTATGTAAATCTTGAGCCCTGCTCTCATTATGGCAAAACACCTCCCTGCACGGATCAGATTTTACAGCATAAAATACCCCAAGTAATAGTAGCTTCCACTGATCCAAATCCACAAGTGGCAGGTGAGGGGATTAGCAAATTATTGCAAGCAGGAATACAAGTTGATTCGGGAATAATGGAAGTGGAATCCCGGGAATTAAATGCCCGATACTATACATTTCATGAAAAAAAACGGCCATATGTTATCTTAAAACTGGCTAAAAGCCAGGATGGATTTATGTCTTCAATAGATGATAAGCAAGTTTGGATCAGCAATGAATATTCCAGGCTGTTAGTTCATAAATGGAGAGGAGAGGAACAAGCCATATTAATAGGTAGCCATACTGCCAGAATAGATAATCCACAATTGAATAATCGTTTTGATCAAAATCCTGATCCCTTGCGGATTGTAATTGATCAAAATTTAGCACTTTCCAATAACCTTCATCTTTTTGACCGATCTGTTCCAACTTTAGTTATTAATGAGAAGAAAACACTGGAGGAGAAAAATCTGGAATATGTTCAAATGAAATTTGACAGCTCTTTAACGAAGCAAATTTTTGATTATTTATTTAAGAAATCAATTCAATCCATTATCATTGAGGGGGGACCATTCACACTGGATTCTTTCATACAGCAAAATATATGGGATGAGGCCAGGGTATTTATCGCGCCATTCGATATAGTGAACGGGAAAAAAGCTCCATCAATTCCTGCTCCGGTTGAAAAGAAATTGGATATAAAAGGAGATCAATTATTAATTTACAGAAATCAGGCAAATGAGTAATTATTTTACTAATAAAATAGTCTGGGTGACCGGTGCAAGTTCAGGTATTGGGGAAGGTATAGCATACAGCCTGGCAAATGAAAAAGCAAACCTGATCATTTCTGCTCCTGACATGGAAAATCTGGAACAAGTGAGAGACAAGTGCATGAACAAAGGTGCCAGGTGCCAAGCTGTTTTTCTTGATCTGGGAGATAAAGAAAGTATAAATAAAGCTTTTGACTTGCTAAGAAACGAGTATACAAAAATAGATGTTTTGATTAATAATGGAGGTATTAGTCAGCGCACCCTGGCTCTTGAAACGAATGACCAGCTGATTCGAAAGATCATGGAGGTTAATTATTTTGGCACAATTGATCTGACCTTAAAAGTGCTGGATTTGATGGTCAAAAATGGGGGTGGACAATTGGCCGTGACCAGCAGTATTTCAGGTAAATTTGGTTTTCCGCTTCGCTCCATTTATGCTTCATCTAAACATGCATTGCACGGTTTTTTTGAGACCATCAGGCTGGAACATTTAAAAGATCATATTGATGTGACAATAGTTTGTCCCGGAAGAGTAAGAACAAATATTTCATTAAACGCGCTGACCAAGGATGGCAGTTCATATGGCAAAATGGATCCCGGACAGGCAGCCGGGGTATCAGTTGAATATTGTGCAGCTAAATACCTTAAAGCAATCCGCAGGAAAAAGAAAGAAGTACTGATTGGAGGAAAGGAATTAATCCCGGTTTATTTGAAGCGCTTTATTCCCTCCTTATTTTATATTCTTATTTCAAGGATAAAACCTAATTAATTTGTCTCAATTTTATAATTTTGTGAACAAATAGTACAAATAATGCCAAAGATTATTAGTGGTATACAACAACTCGGAATTGGTGTTAAGGACGTTCATGAAGCGTGGAAGTGGTATCGGCAGAATTTTAAAATAGATGTCCGGATTTTTGAAGAAAAAGCGACTGCAGGATTAATGCTTCCATACACAGGCAATAAACCACGTAAACGACATGCTATTCTCACCATGAATATGCAAGGCGGTGGTGGAATGGAAGTCTGGCAGTATACTGAAAGAGAGCCAAAAGAACCTGATTTCGAATTACAATTAGGCGATCTGGGACTTTTTGCTGCAAAAATTAAAAGTCGAAATGTAGAAGAAACATATAATGAATTTAAGCGAAAACAACTGAACCTGATTGGGGTTTTAACAAAAGATGGTGGTGGAGAAAAGAATCATTTTTATGTTAAAGATCCCTTTAACAATATCTTTGAAATAGTTGAAAGCAATAAATGGTTTAAAGTTCAAAAATGGCTGACTGGAGGGGTTTACGGTGTAAACGTTGGTGTTACCAACATGCAAAAGTCCATTGATTTTTACAGCCATATTCTCGGATACAACGAGGCAGTTTACGATAAAGAAGGCAATTTTGATGATTTAGCTTTCCTACCAGGAGGAAAAAACAAATTCAGAAGAGTATTATTGCGTCATGGTCAGCCTCGCGTTGGAGGATTCAGCAGATTTTTAGGTCCATCTAAAATTGAATTGTTCCAGGTACTCGATCGAAAACCCAAAAAGATATACAAAGATCGGATGTGGGGTGACCTGGGCTTTATTCACCTTTGCTTTGATATTAATAATATGGATGCCTTGCGCAAAGAGTGCGATGCTTTTGGACATCCATTTACAGTGGACAGCAGTGAAAGTTTTGATATGGGAGAAGCTGCAGGACATTTTTCATACATTGAAGATCCTGATGGCACTTTGATTGAATTTGTTGAAACTCATCGTATTCCTATTCTCAAAAAAATCGGATGGTATTTGGATTTAAGAAAACGAAATCCAGAATTATCCTTGCCAAATTGGCTGGTGAATGCATTACGATTTAATCGGGTGAAGGATAAAAATTAAAATTATATTCTTGATCCTATCTTCTTTTCTCCTTTCCATGGCTCCATATGTAAAGTGGCACAAATACCAAGCTCAGCTTCAATTTTTTCTTCAATTTCAGAAGCAATCAAGTGGGCTTTTTCCAAATTCATATCTGCTGGAAGCTTGATATGCATTGTGATTTCCTGGTGATTTCCATAATGATGTATGTGCAGGTGATGTGGTCTGATATCATAGTCGATCGTACTTTTCGCAATTTTCAGGATCTTTTCTACCAACTCATCATTCGGTTTTTCACCTATCAATGCGCTTACGGTATCTTTCATGATTTCATACACTGCATAAGCAATAAAAAATGCGACTAAAATCCCTAATATTCCATCAATCCACCAGAATTTTTTAGCAAAGAAAATACCTGTCAAAATTATCAAGGAGGAAATGGCATCCGTACGATGGTGCCAGGCATCTGCCTGTATGGATTTGGCATTGCTTCTTTTTCCTGCCCAAAAGGCATATTGCGCCAATCCTTCTTTCACTGCAACTGAAATGATCGTTACAACAATCGCGATGAGGCCATAATGAGCACTTTCATGAGTGCGTAATTTGGTAATAGACTGTATAAGAAATTCGAATGCCACAACAGCGAGCAAAACCGCTATGATCACTGTTGCAACTAATTCAGCACGCCCATGTCCAAAAGGATGTTCTTTGTCAGCAGGCTTCTGTGACACTTTTGAACCAATTATGACAATGAGAGAGGTCAATGAATCCGATAGTGTATGCCATGCATCTGCAATCAGGGCTACTGATCCGGATACAATTCCAGCCCAGTACTTCAGTACAAACAGCAGGCTGTTCAATATGATTGAAACCCAGCCTTCACGTAATGCGTAATTTTTTTGATTGTTTTGTTTTTTTGCTTCAGCCATTTTCCTTGAGTAGTTTTAAACTCTTTATTCGATCAATTTTACCCAATGATGTGTATTCAAAGTTCTGAATAAAAAACACTTTTTTCGGAATTTCAAATGATTTTAATTCATTTTTGAAAGATTCCTTCAACTGCTTGAATTTTCTCTCCTGCTGTTCGGCTTCAATCAGTAAAACAACTATTTCCCCAAATACAGAATCTTTTAGGGAAGAAATATAGATCCTCACATCCGGGAAATAGCGTTGAACCATTTTTTGAATTTGTAGTTCCAGCTGGTTGATATGGATTTTAATCCCACCCGAATTAATTACCTGGTCAAACCTGCCTAGCCATTCGAATCTATTTTTACTGAGAAGTTTCACCATATCCTGCGTTATTATTTCCTTGTTTGGATACAGGGGAGACTTGATTACAAGACATTTATTTTCATTCATGCGAAACTCAACATTTTTCAATGCATGAAACGAAGAATCCCTGTTCTTTAAATCCCGAACAGCTACATGCGTTAAGGTTTCTGTCATCCCATATGTATGATACAGCGGGCAGGATAATTTTTCAAGCTGAAATCTCAACTTATCAGAAATAATTCCTCCTCCTATGATAATTGCTTTCATCCTGTCTAATACTTTGATTTGGCCTGTACCTGCATTTAATATGGCTTGCATTTGATAAGGCACGAAAGCAGCAAAATCAATATTTGTATTGGAGGCTATATGTTGCATCGGATTAGCAC
Organism: Bacteroidota bacterium; assembly: GCA_016776505.1. Classification (GTDB taxonomy): domain Bacteria; phylum Bacteroidota; class Bacteroidia; order CAILMK01; family JAAYUY01; genus JABINZ01. Next base: position 5,121 of record JADHTG010000036.1, on the reverse strand, counting down.
AAGGTTCAACTAAAATCAAATCACAATCATATATTAAAGAGCGAATAATCATCATGAAACCTGCAGCATGTTCAGGAGATAAACAACATAGCAAGCAGTCTCCCTGTGCTAGCTTAAAGGTTTCAAATGTTTGCCTGGCGCTAATTTCAAGCTGTTTTCTTGAAAATAATACTTCTTTTGGTTCATCAGTTGAGCCGGATGTGAACAGGCTGAATACATCCTGACCTGATGACCAGCCCTTCAGGATTTTCTGAACCTGTTTCACAAACGGAGTGTCCTTTTTCATATTCAAAAAGGTCTCATATGTGAAGGTTTGCTTTTGATAATAGAGGATCGGCATTTGTTCTTATACGAAATCTGAAATTTAAGGATTTTTCAGAAAAGTGCCTAAAGTTTGTCTTTATCACTCCATTGAAATAATTCCAGAAATATTTGCAGTAAAATCCGGAATATCAGATCGGTAAAATGAACCGTCTCCCGCATTAAATCCCTTTTGCTTATCATGATGATTATCCATCATTTAATTTTCATGTGGATAATTTGCCTTTAATTAAGCTTAACTATTTAATCCCTCTTATTAATATTGTAGCTTTGCTGCAAAATAATTAATTATGACAGAATTCATTTTAGCAGGTTGGTTTGGTACCTGGGAAATCGTAATCATTTTTGCAGCACTGCTTCTGTTATTTGGTGGACGTAAAATCCCTGAATTAATGAAAGGCATTGGCAAAGGTATACGTGAATTCAATGATGCCAAAGACAAGGTCAAGGCCAACATCGAAGAAGGAATGAAAACCACTGGCTCAGAAGATAAATCTGAAGATGAAGATAAAAAAGACAACTAAAATTGCCTTATTTATATTTAGCTGGTTTGCAGCATCTTATTTTCTCAATTCAAGGTAATATTCAATTACCTGCATCCCTGATTATATTATTTATTAAAATTAGATTAGTATGAAAAAATTCTTTGTCATATTAATCGTGCTGGTCATTGCCACTAAGCTCAATGCACAGGTTCAGGTCATTAAGCAGTTGCATGATTCTGTATCTGCATTAATGGAAAATAAAACTTATCAGGAAGAGCTGAATATCTGGTATTTTGGTAAAGTTACACAAGACAGCAGCATCGAGAAGCTCAATATTTATGGTTTCAAGCAGGGAGAAATTCCCATCTATCCGGATTCTGTTTATGAAACTCGATTGCAAAATTTACAAAGCTATATTCCCCTGGCATACAATGAGATTATCAGGCGTTATATCGACTTGTATACGATCAAGAAAAGAGAGCAGGTTGAAAATATGCTGGGATTGGCTACTTACTATTTCCCCATTTTTGAGTCTGAACTTTCCAGGCTAGGATTGCCACTGGAACTGAAATACATCCCAATTATTGAATCCGCTTTAAAAACAACCGCAGTTTCGAAGAGTGGTGCCACCGGATTGTGGCAATTTATGTTCGCCACAGCCCGTATTTATGATCTCCAGATCACTTCATATATTGATGAAAGAAGAGATCCCTATAAACTGACAGTCAAAGCGGTCACCTATTTTTCAGACCTAAACCAGGTGTTTGACAACTGGCTGTTTGCCATTGCTGCCTATAATTGTGGTCCCGGAACTTTAAATAAAGCCATTATACTATCAGGATATAAAACTAATTTTTGGGAAGTGTATCCATTTTTACCACAGGAAACAAAGGGCTATATTCCAGCTTTTATTGCAGCCAATTATGTGATGAATTATCCTGCAGAACACAATTTATACCCAAAAAACTTATATTACCCCGGATTGCTTGATACCATTCAAATTAAGAGAAGACTTAGACTGGATGTCATCGCGAACGCACTCCAGATGAAAATAGAAAAACTGCAGGAGCTCAATCCACAATACATCCGGAATGTCATTCCCCAATCTCCAAGCAAGGAACCTTATATTTTGCGGCTGCCATTGGATAAAGCGGCTCACTTTTATGCTCACCAGGAAAGAATTTACAGGTATCAGGATTACCTGGATAAAAAAGAAAAGGAAGAAGCATCGGCTGCAAAACAGCTTAACATAATTAATTCCTTTCCATCAGAAAACACTAATTCGTACGAACTCATCCGTTATCTTGTTAAAAGCGGGGATCAACTTAAACAAATTGCTGATTGGTTTGATTGCACTGAAAATGATTTAATTCGATGGAATTCAGGCATAGCTAATTCGCTTTACGCAGGAAAAACCATCCATGTTTATGTTCCATCGCACAGGGCTGAACATTATAACAAAATCAACAACTTATCTTACCAGGAGAAACAACAACTGGTTGGCAAGGAAAAAACACCAATAACCGGGGATTTATTCTATTATGTTGTGAAAGAGGGAGATACCTTATGGGCCATAGCCCGCCAGTTTCCAGGCATAACTCCTTATGATATTATGGAGTTGAATGAAATTGATGAGGAATCCATTAAACCGGGGCAAATGATAAAGATTAAGAAGAAGTAAGCTGGTTGCTCGTTGCTCGTTTCTTGGCTCTTGTTTCATGTTTTGGTTCAAGCTTGCTGGTATAGAATTATAAAATGATGCTGATTTGCCAAATGGTTTTTAAGTGGATGTTCTATAAAACTCAAAAGGTTGGTGGGGACACCAACAAGGACGAAGGGTTCATGCAAAAAGTGAGTTTAGTGTTCTTTTCGACTTTGCACGGAATTTTATCATAATCTGCATGTATTGAAAATCATGACTTTAAAAACACTTTAGCCATCTATTCAGTGTCTACGATCATAAAATCTACTGTGCGTTTGGCGAGGTTGGCTTCGCGAACTACTACTTGAACGGTTTGTCCTAAAGTATAGGTTTTCTTGCTGCTATGTCCGACCAGGCAATAATTATCAGATTCAAAAATGTAAAAATCATCTGTCAGGCTGTTTAATGAAACAAATCCTTCACATTTATTTTCAATGATTTCTACAAAAAGGCCACTTTCAATCACCCCGCTAATGACACCCATAAAACGCTCACCAATCTTATCCTGCATGAACTCAACTTGCTTGTATTTGATGGAAGCTCGTTCGGCCATCTCCGCATTCACTTCACGTTCCGAACTGTGTTTGCTTTGTGAAATCAAGTCATTATTTGGCTGTATCTGTTTCTTTTCCAGGTATTCTTGCAGCATACGATGTGCGATCACATCCGGGTATCTCCTGATTGGGGAAGTAAAATGAGTATAATAGTCAAATGCCAAACCATAGTGACCGATGTTATTGGGTGTGTAGCAAGCCTTGGCCATGGAACGTATTGCCAGTGATTGCAAAAAATTCTGTTCAGGTTTTCCCTCTATCTCAGCCAGTAGTTTATTAAAAGATTGTGCCAGTTTCCTGTCATCTGATGTATCGATGCTATAATTGAATTTAGATGCCATTCGGCTAAAATTGGCCAGTTTTTCCTGGTTAGGCAGATCATGCACTCTATAAATAAAATCTATTTTCTTTGGTCCGGCTTTCCCGATCAATTCAGCAACCTTGCGGTTGGCCAGAAGCATCAGGTCTTCGATCAGCATATTCGAGTCTTTCCTGATTTTTTTATAAACACCCAGTGGTTTCCCTAAATGATCGAGTTTAAATTTTACTTCCTCTGTTTCAAATGAAAAAGAACCATTCGCATAGCGTTTATTCCTTAGTTTGACAGCCAGTTCATTCAGGTGCTTCAATTCTGAAACATATTCGCCTTTTCCCTGTTCAAGAGTTTCCTGTACTTCTTCATAGGAGAATCGTCTGTTCGAATGTATTATTGTTTTTCCAAACCATTCTCGCTTGATCCTGGCATTCTTATCCAATTCAAATACAGCTGAAAAACACAATTTATCTTCATTGGGACGAAGAGAGCAAAGGAAATTCGATAGTTTTTCAGGCAGCATGGGAATCACCCTGTCTACTAAATAAACAGATGTAGCCCTTCGGTAAGCTTCCTTATCAAGCAAACTGCCAGGAATTAAATAATGGGATACATCAGCAATGTGTACTCCTACCTCAGTAAGTTCGTCACTAATTTTTCGATACGAAATGGCATCATCAAAATCCTTGGCATCAACCGGGTCAATGGTAAAAGTAGGTACATCTCTAAAATCCTTTCTCTTAGCAATTTCTTCATTTGTTATATCTGCAGAAATATTTTCTGCTTCGGAAATCACCAATTCAGGCATTTCATAGGGAAGTCCGAATTGTTCAATAATGGCATGCATTTCCACGTCATGTTCTCCGGCCTTTCCCAATACCTTGATGACTTCTGCAAATGGATTCTTTGATCCTTCCGGCCAATCTCTTAAGCTAACAACTACTTTGTCGCCGGTCTTCGAATTTTTTAATTTATTCATGGGGATGTAAAAATCAACATGAATTTTAGAATTGTCAGGAATGCAAAAAGCAAAACGGTTGGAAATATCCATCAATCCCACAAATTCAGTTCTTGCTCTTTGAATTACTTCCGTAACCCGTCCTTCTACCTTTTTCCCTTTATTTCTCCTGATTAATTCAATGCGAACGGTATCCCCATTGAAAGCAGTTCCTGTTTCCCTGGGTGGAATGAAAATATCTTCTTCAAAATGAACACAGCTTACAAAACCATATCCATACTGGGTGATCTCAATGATCCCATCCGGACAAATTTTTTCATGAACGATGGATGCATACTTCCAGGGCGATGGTGTTGCAATGACATTGTCCTTCACCATTTCTTCCAGATTTTCCTGCAGATGTTTCAATTTAGCCTTGTTTACCATTCCAACCCGGTATGCTATCTGTTTAATATTCAGCTGTTTTCCCTGATTTTCCTCCAGAACTATTAGAATCTTTTTTTGGATTTCTTTCAGTGGAGAACCGTTTTTTTTCGCTTTCTTTTTTTTCTTTGTCATCATTATTTGATCGTACTCCCGTTAAGGAGTTTGCCGCTGCACAAAATTAGATTTATTCCAGGGAATATGGGATTTGCTTATTTCTTTTGCCATGCTCTCCGGGAAGATCTCCCAATATATTGTATCATTTTCCATTTTGCCAGAAACTTTTTGAGATGTTCAATATGTCAAAAAATGAACCAAGGTTTATTATGAAGACTTTATGTCCAAAACAAAAAGCCAGGAAAAAC
>JADHTG010000035.1 GCA_016776505.1 Bacteroidota bacterium | reverse complement strand
AGCCTGTTTGTGCAGCTCATATCCTTGCTATTGCTAGTATTTACCCTGATTTATATCAAAAAACTGACTCAACTTTTAGTGAACAATGCAAGAAGCTATATTTGGTTAATCCCGGTATTATTAACAGCCTCCTATTACCCCCTTTTAAATTGGTCGCTCCAGGGAATGGAGACCGGACTTCAGGCATTGATGATCACTGCCAGCTTCTATTATCTTTTCATGGAAGATACTATAAGTAAAAGAAATACTGTAAAGATATGTATCATATTAGCTCTAAGTTTAATTCTCCGCATGGATATGCTGCTGTTTGTCTTGCTGGTTATTTTCTATCTGGTATTGACGAATAAACCTAAATTTAAACGCATACTACTGGCATTATCCATTATTTTTACCCCATTTTTCCTCTATCTTATTTTTCGTTATTTTTATTTTCATGATTTTCTTCCCAATACCTATTACCTGAAAATGACAGGGATATCTGCTGAAATAAGAGTATTACGGGGATTGTCGGTTTTTATAGATTTTGTAAATCCCATATTACCAGTCCTCATATTAACCATTTTATTGAGTCTTGTTTTTGCAAGAAATTTGAAAATTATTGCTTTGATCGGCTGTGTATTTATTCAATTTGCATATTCAGTTTATGTCGGGGGAGATGCCTGGGAATGGAGTTCCATAGGAGCCAACCGCTTTGTTTCTTTTGCCATGCCCATGCTGTTTGTGCTGCTGGCCATCTTTACGGATGAAATAATAAGAAAATTCAGCTTGTTTAAATGCAAGATATATGCTGTATTATTCGGTTTTATAATGCTTGTATTTTCATTTTTGTCCTTCAATGGATTGCTTTTCAGTAAACAATCACAGGAAAAATGGAACAATATCATACTGAAGAATCATCCCCTTCATTATGTGTATCATTATTATATGGTGGAAAAAGTAAATGAACTGAATAAAATAACAAGTCAGGATGCTGTTATTGCAACAGTACAAGCAGGGATTTGTGGTTACTACAGCCAGTTCAAATTAACCGATATCATGGGCTATAATGATAAGTATATAGCAAAGGGCCCCGTTTATTTTAAACTGACCAAAAAGAATTACAAGGAATTCGTACCCGGGCATGTCAAACTCAATTATGATTACACAATAAATAAGGTCAAACCCGATATTATTTATGATACCTGGGGTATCCAGTACCCGGAAATTAAAATACAGCTAGACACACTCCTGGAGAAGTATTACAATGAAGTGTCGGAGAAATTCTGGGTAAGAAAAGGTTCCGAAAATGTTTGTTTAAACAGAATCAGTGAGATCAACTAATTTTATGCTTTAAAACAAATTATTCCTCCGGATTTTTAGTGCTTCTTATCAGTTAATTTAAATTGATAAATTTATCAGGAAAAAAAAGATTAATTTATATTTTGATAAGTATAATTTAAGTCTTTTTATTCATCTGATTTTAGTAATTTGTAGGGTTAAAAATAATATAATAATATGCAGAAAGTTGTAAAAAATGCGAAGGAAGCCATACAGGGAATTCAGGATGGCATGACCTTGATGCTCGGAGGATTTGGTTTGTGTGGAATTCCTGAAAACTCACTGGATGCTTTGGTTGATGCCGGAGTGAAAAACCTGACCTGTATTTCAAACAATGCGGGGATAGATAATGTGGGTTTGGGAAAATTGCTGAGAGGTCAGCAGGTAAAAAAAATGATTTCATCCTATGTCGGGGAGAATAAGGAGTTTGAACGACAATATCTTAGTGGAGAACTGGAAGTCGATTTGATTCCCCAGGGAACCCTGGCAGAAAGGATCAGGGCTGGCGGAGCTGGCATTCCAGCCTTTTTTGTTCCTGCCGGGTATGGTACAGAAGTGCAGGGAGACAAGGAAGTAAGAGAATTTGAAGGCAAACCCCATATCTTAGAATTGGGCATGCGCGCTGATTTTGCTATCGTGAAAGCCTGGAAAGGGGATACGAAAGGAAACCTGATTTTCAGACACACAGCTAATAATTTTAACAATATGATGGCTACTGCTGGAATCATAACAATTGCTGAGGTGGAGGAATTGGTTCCTGCCGGAGAATTGGATCCCAACCAGATTCATACACCTCACATCTTCATCCAGCGTATTTTCCAGGGTAGGAATTATGTGAAACAAATTGAATTTGCGACAACATCAGACTAATTGATAATTAAACTTATAATTGAAATAAAATGACTTTAGATAAAAACGGAATTGCGAAACGAATCGCCCAGGAATTAAGGGATGGTTATTATGTGAATTTAGGAATCGGGATCCCGACTCTTGTGGCAAATTATATTCCTGAAGGGATGGATGTAACCTTACATTCTGAAAATGGATTATTGGGAATCGGTCCTTTTCCAACCAAAGATAAGGTGGACGCTGACCTCATCAATGCCGGAAAACAAACTGTCACTTTTGTTGAAGGAGCTTCATTTTTTGATTCAGCTGAAAGTTTCGGTATGATCAGGGGAGGACATGTCGACCTGACTGTTTTGGGTGCTTTTGAAGTTACTGACCAGGGAGATATTTCCAGTTGGAAAGTGCCTGGAAAGCTGGTGAAAGGGATGGGCGGTGCAATGGACCTGGTGGCAGCAGCCAAAAATATAATTGTAGCTATGCAACACACAGACAGAGAAGGAAATTCAAAACTATTGAAAGCATGCACCCTTCCTTTAACTGGCGTGAAATGCGTGAAAAAGATCGTTACTGATCTGGCAGTGATCGAAGTCAATGAAACAGGATTTAAACTGGTGGAAAGAGCTCCAGGTGTTTCTGTTGATGAGATACTGTCTAAAACAGCAGCTCCATTGGCTGTGGACGATGACGTTCCTGAAATGAATTTGTAACAACTATTAATAAAAGATAATACTATGTCAAGTTTAAACTACCCCAAAAAGGTAACAATTGGGGATATTACTGTAAGAGACGGTTTTCAGCATGAAGAGAAATTTATTTCTACTAATGCGAAAATATGGCTGTCAGAGCAATTGCTTTTAGCTGGTTTCAAGCACATTGAAGTGACTAATATGGGTAACCCAAGAGGGATGCCCCAATTTAAAGATGCAGACGAGGTTTTTAAAGGAATTAGAAAAAGCAAGAAAATTGCTCACTTGCTTCCTGAAGTAAAATTAACGGCTGTCACGATACGTGAGCGAGCAATTGAACGAGCCATAGAAGGCTACAAAGAAGGTTGGGGACCAGATCGTATTTTAATTATGGTTTCTACCAGCGAGTCGCATCATAAAAAAAACTCCGGTTTATCATTGGAAGATTATTGGAAAATGTGCGAGGAGTGGATACCAAAATGTAGAGATGCCGGTATGAAAGTGAATGGAACAGTCAGTACGATATGGGGCTGCCCGATTGAAGGACCAACTAAATTGGAAAAGGCAATTGAATTCACACAACGCTGGTTCGATATTGGTGCAACTGATGTAGAACATGCCGACCATGATGGTTCTGCATCACCGGATCGGGTGTATCGTTATTTTTCCATGTTGATGGATCATTTCCAAAAACCGGATAAGCATATTGTTCATTTCCATGTAACCCGTGGCTGGGGTTTAGCCAATGTACTGGCAGCTTTGCAAACAGGCATGACGAATTATGAATCATGTATGGGCGGTCTTGGCGGCCAACCTGCCAATTTTGTAGATGATTGCCCGGTTAGTGGAACAGGTTCATATTATTACAAAGATCCCAATATTGTGGGTCTGGTTTCAACTGAGGATATGGTTGTCATGATGGATGAAATGGGTATTGATACAGGTGTAGATGTAGACAAAGTTCTTGAAATTGGTAATATGGTTGAAAAAATCATAGGAAGAAGATTACGTTCTGAATCAATACTGAATGGACGAATTCCTAAGTCATTGACAGGCAGAGGATAAGACTAAATACCTGGATACTAAAAAGGCTCTTTATTATTATAAATGGCCTTTTTTGAATTAATTTTTACCACAAATGGTATATGAGTAGTGTATTTACCAGATTGTCGTGACAGATCGCATATCAACTACTCATCAAATTATTAGTTTTAAAATGACTGAAACTGATACTTCAAAAAATCTGCAAATGATCTATTTACCGGTCTATTTATAAACCAATACCTGTTGTTCGCCCTTCAAAACTGCAAGAACATTTTTTGCCAATGATTCCATTTCATCTCCTTCAGGGTAAACGTGCACTGGAGCAATTTTATCTACTCTTTCGATAATCTGGTTGACAAAATATTTACAATTAGTGATTCCTCCGGTCAACAGAATGGCATCCACTTCAGCTTTCAGGACTGGAACCATCATGCCGATATACTTGGAGACCTGGTAAGCCATGGCATCAAAAATAATTTTTGCCTTTTTATCTCCATTTTGAACCCTGTCATTTATTTCTTTCATATCGTAAGTTCCGAAATAAGCCATCATTCCACCTTTTCCTGTCACATTCTTTAGCATTTCTTCTTCGGTGTATTTTCCACTATAACACATGCGGATCAAGTCTCCAATGGGTAATGTTCCACTTCTTTTCGGTGTGAAAGGACCTTCCCCGTCATATCCCTGGTTCACATCAATGACTCTTCCATGATGATGAGCACCTATCGTAATTCCTATCCCAATGTGAGCAACTATCAAGTTCAATTCTGCCACTTTTTTGCTGAATGAATTTGCATAGCGCCTGGCAACGGCTTTTTGATTCAAAGCATGAAATACGGATTTTCGTTCAAAATCAGGATGACCTGCAATACGGGCAATATCATCCAATTCATCCACCACAACCGGATCACAAGTATAGGATTTTATTCCCAGAGAATCACCTATGTCTTTGGCAATCAATCCTCCAAGATTTACGGAATCTTCACCTACCGGTGAATTCTTAAGATCCTGGATTAAACGATCATTTATTTCAAAAACACCTGATTTGACAGGCTTTAATAATCCTCCACGACCTACAACAGCATGTAATGAATCAGGTGAAATATCAGCTTCCTGAATTTCTTTCAGCACAATATTTTTGCGGTATTCATGCTGATCAAGTATATGCTTGATAGGAGCTAAATCTTCATGAGAATGAATTACCTTATTTAGAAAAATGAGTTCTGCATTATCAAAAACTGCGATTTTAGTAAAAGTAGATCTTGGATTTACAACCAGTATTCTGAAACGACTCATAATTTCTAATTAAATTTTCACGCTACATATTCCTTCGGTATTGTCCTCCCACATCAAAAAGTGCACTTGTAATTTGCCCAATGGAGCACACTTTTGTGGCTTCCATCAATGCTTCAAAAATATTCTTATTTCTCAGGGATGCTTCTTTTAGCTCTTCCATTTTTTCTTTGGACTCTTTGGAATACGTTTTATGTAATTGATCAAGCATGGCTATCTGGTACTCTTTTTCTTCAATTGTGGCCCTGATTATTTCTCCGGGAATGGTGGTTGGAGAACCCTTTGAAGACAACCAGGTATTGACTCCCATAATGGGAAGTTCTCCTGTATGTTTCAGTGTTTCATAGTAGAGTGACTCTTCCTGTATCTTGCCTCTTTGATACATGGTTTCCATCGCACCTAAAACACCTCCTCGCTCTGTGATCCGATCAAATTCAGCCAGAACAGCTTCTTCCACCAGGTCGGTTAATTCCTCAATGATAAATGAACCTTGCAGTGGATTTTGATTTTTCGCCAAACCCAACTCATGGTTAATGATCATTTGGATGGCAACTGCGCGTCTGACACTTTCTTCAGTCGGAGTGGTGATGGCTTCATCATAGGCATTGGTATGCAATGAATTACAGTTGTCATAAATAGCATAAAGTGCCTGTAAAGTTGTTCTAATATCATTGAAATCAATTTCCTGCGCATGCAGGGATCGACCAGAGGTCTGAATGTGGTATTTCAATTTCTGAGAACGGGAATTTCCTCCATATTTCAGTTTAACAGCTTTTGCCCAGATCAGACGGGCAACACGTCCCAGTACTGCATATTCAGGATCAATTCCATTGGAGAAAAAGAAGGAGAGGTTAGGTGCAAAATCATCGATTTTCATACCTCTCGATAAATAATATTCGACATAGGTAAAGCCATTGGCTAAGGTAAAAGCAAGCTGACTGATAGGATTTGCACCTGCTTCGGCTATGTGATAACCTGATATGGAAACAGAATAAAAGTTCCTGACATAATGCTCAATGAAATAGGATTGGATATCTCCCATTAATTTTAATGAAAAATCAGTTGAGAATATGCAGGTGTTTTGCGCCTGGTCTTCTTTGAGAATATCTGCTTGAACCGTTCCTCTCACAGCACAAATAGTGTCTGCTTTAATTTTATTATAGATTTCAGCAGGAAGCAACATGTCACCGGTGACACCAAGCAGCATCAAACCTAATCCATTGTTCCCATCAGGCAATTTGCCCTGGTAGGCTGGCCGGACAGTTCCCTTCTTCTTAAAAATCGAATTAATTTTAGCATTGATTTCTTTCTCAATTCCCTTTTCAATAATGTACTTTTCACAATTCTGATCAATGGCTGCATTCATGAAATAACCAACCATGGCCGGAGCAGGACCATTAATGGTCATGGATACGGAAGTTTTTGGATTGACAAGATCAAATCCGGAATAGAGCTTCTTTGCATCGTCCAAACAACATATGGAAACACCGGAATTCCCAATTTTACCATAAATATCTGGTCTGCGATCCGGATCACGACCGTAGAGTGTGACTGAATCAAAAGCTGTAGAAAGCCTTTTAGCTTCCATATTTACTGATACATAATGGAAACGCTTATTGGTTCTTTCGGGACCACCTTCTCCGGCAAACATCCGGGTAGGATCTTCCCCTTCACGTTTAAAAGGAAAAACGCCTGCAGCAAAAGGAAATCTGCCGGGAACATTTTCTCTCAGCTTCCACTTCAGTATATCCCCCCAACCTTTGTATTTCGGGAAAGAGATTTTAGGAATTTTTGAATGCGAAAGAGATTCAGTAAAAGTTTTAACCTTGATTTCTTTATTTCGAACCAGGTAGGTGAAATCGTCCTGCTTAAAGCTGGCAAGTTCATCATTCCAATTCTCCAGTATCTTTTTATTCTTGATCTCCAGTTCAAGTTCCAGTGAATTATATGAATTTTCCAAACTCATTATAACTTCCTTGGAAGAATTTTTATCATTTTTAGTGAGATCAATTGATTCTTTCAAAGCATAAAGCTTTTGTGCGATCTCTGCCTGGTCGTCAGACCAATTATTGTAATTCCTGACGGTTTCACTTATTTCAGAAAGATAGCGGGTTCGGTTCGGTGGAATAATGTATATCTTTTCCGACATTTCTTTACTCTCAGGAATACTACTGCTGAAATCTTTTCCGGTCTTCTCAACGATCGTTTTTATAACAGCCCGGTATAAATCATTCACTCCCGGGTCATTGAATTGAGAAGCAATGGTGCCAAATACAGGCATTTCATCCATTTTTTTATCCCATAACTGATGATTTCGCTGATACTGCTTTCTTACATCTCTTAATGCATCCAAAGAACCTCTTTTGTCGAATTTATTCAAGGCGATCACATCAGCAAAATCGAGCATATCAATTTTCTCCAATTGAGTTGCAGCTCCATATTCCGGTGTCATCACATAAAGGGATACATCACTATGATCAATGATCTCTGTATCTGATTGACCAATGCCCGATGTTTCGAGTATGATCAGGTCGTAATTGGCAGCAGCCAGCACACACACAGCATCCTGCACATATTTAGACATGGCCAGGTTGGATTGCCTGGTAGCCAGTGAACGCATATACACTCTCGGATTATGAATCGAATTCATGCGAATTCTATCTCCCAAAAGTGCTCCACCAGTTTTGCGTTTGGATGGATCAACTGAAATAATTCCAATGGTTTTATCCTGAAAATCATCTAAAAACCTCCGAACCAATTCATCCACCATGGATGATTTACCTGCTCCGCCTGTACCTGTAATTCCTAAAACCGGTGATTGTTTGCAAAGTTTTTGATCCTTAATGGAATTAATAAAATCAATAATGCTATCAGGGTAATTTTCAGCAGCAGAGATAATTCGGGCAATAGAGCGTACGTCTTTTTCTTTAATCTCCTTTAGTTCCCCATTAAGATCAGCCCCGGTTGGAAAATCACTTTTTTGAATTAAATCGTTTATCATTCCCTGTAAACCCATTTCGCGGCCATCATCAGGAGAATAAATCCGGTTTATCCCATAGGCGTGAAGCTCTTCTATTTCCTCAGGAAGAATAACACCACCACCTCCACCAAAGATTTTTATATGTTCACAATTTTGTTCTTTTAGCAGATCGTACATATACTTGAAGAATTCCATGTGACCACCCTGGTAGGATGTAATGGCGATTGCCTGAACATCTTCCTGTATGGCACAATCCACTATTTCCTGAACGGAACGGTCATGTCCAAGATGAATCACTTCTACACCTGATGCCTGTATGATTCTTCTCATGATATTAATAGCCGCATCATGGCCATCAAATAAGGACGCAGCCGTAACAATACGCACGTGGTTCTTTGGTTTATAAACATTAATCATATTCCCAACCTTCAAAAATTGCTTTACTATTTTCCAAAGAGCAAATATACTTAATCTAAAAAAAAGAAATCCATTCAGATGTGCGCCATGTTGTTTCTTTTTATACATGGATATCAACAGCTATCATCTTTTATTGGACTTTGTAATTCAAGCTAAAAATTCTATCTTGCAATACTGTTAAACTAATAACAATTCATTTTGACATTAAAAATCAAGCTATGATCAAGCAAATCGTGTTTATTTTTGTTTTGTTAATGACCGTGGGTGTTTTTACTTATACGGTTCGCAGATATATCTCATTCTTTAAGCTGACCAGATCTTTTACAATTTCCAAATGGAGGCAGCGTTTGGAAGTATTTATAAAAGTAGTAATTGGCCAGACTAAAATACTACGCTATCCTTTGGCCGGCCTGGCGCATGCCTTTGTTTTTTGGGGATTTTGTGCATTGCTTTTTGTGGTAGTTGAAATGATAGTCGACGGAATTGCTGCAACAGATAAGGCATTTGCCTTTATGGGAGGATTTTATAATTTCATGACAGCCACAGGAGATATCGCTTCTTTTGTCGTATTCATATTAATCATCATTTTCCTGTTTCGAAGAAATTATATGAATATAAAGCGTTTCCAGGGAAATGAAATGACACACAGAAACCACAACGATGCTCATTTGGCATTGACGCTGATCTTGCTTGTAGTGTTTACATTGCTGGGGATGAATACATTTTACATCAACATGATGCATAATGAAGGAAAGGAAGTGATGGGAGTTTACCCGGTCAGTCATGTGTTTTCCCTGTTCTGGACCTCCGATAATCATCCATTAATTGCAGGGGTTTATGAAGGAATGTGGTGGGTTCATATTTTAACCATTTTTGTTTTTGCCAATATACTTCCTTATTCCAAACATTTCCATGTGTATATGTCGGCTCCCAATGTGCTTTTAAGCTCGTTAGAGCCATTCGGTTATGCTCAGAACATGCCCGAAGTCAGCAAGGAAGTTAGGTTGATGATGAACCCGGAAACTGCTTTTTCAACTCCTGCAGTAACTGAACCAGTAAAACGTTTTGGAATCCTGGATGTTCAGGATGTCACCTGGAAAAACTATCTTGATTCATTGACCTGCACACAATGTGGCCGTTGTACTGCCGCTTGTCCTGCAAACATCACCGGAAAAAAATTATCTCCCAGAAAAATAATGATGGATATCCGGGCAAGAATGGATGAAGTAGGACCCTTAAAAGTGAAAAATGGAAAAGATTTCGATGATAAAAAAACTTTGATCAGGGATTATATCTCAGAAGAAGAATTATGGGCCTGTACATTGTGCAATGCCTGTGCACAGGAATGTCCGGTAAATATCAATCACCCGGCAATTATTCTGGATATGAGGAGATACCTGGTCATGGAGGAATCCAAAGCACCAGCAGGATTGAATACTATTTTTGCCAATATTGAAAATAACGGGGCTCCCTGGCAATATTCTCCGGAAGACAGGATGATTTGGGCAGATAATCTGGAATTCAACATACCAATAATGGCAGAAAGCGTGGCTAAGAATAAAAAGCCTGAATACCTATTCTGGGTTGGATCTGCAGGTGCATATGATGATCGCTACAAGAAAGTTACCCAAGCCTTCGCCAAAGTCTTAAATCATTTAAAAATTGATTATGCGGTTTTAGGTAAAGAAGAAACAGATAGTGGTGACGCAGCACGCAGGGCAGGGAACGAAATGCTCTTTCAAATGCAGGCTATGACTAATATGGAGATCCTGAATGGTTATGGTGTTAAAAAAATTATTACCTGCTGTCCACATGATTTCAACAACTTTAAAAATGAATACCCGGAATTGGGGGGCAATTATGAAGTGGAGCATCATTCCCAATTCTTACAAAACTTGATCAAGCAGGGTAGAATCACATTGAATAGTACTCAGCTTAAAGGAAAGCGAATAACATTTCACGATCCATGCTATTTAGGGCGTGGCAATAATGAATATGATGCTCCACGCAAAGTAATTCAAAAACTAGGAGTAAATCTGGTTGAAATGCCTCGAAATAAGAGCAATGCCCTGTGTTGTGGAGCTGGTGGGGGACAAATGTTCAAAGAAGCTGAACCCGGAGATAAGGAGGTGTTTATTGAACGAACTGAGGAGGCTCTTGAATTGAAACCGGATATCATTGCATCAGCCTGCCCTTTTTGTATGGTTATGTTAACAGATGGATTAAAGTACAAAAACAAGGACGAAGAAATAAAAAACTACGATATTGCTGAGTTGGTGGCCATAAGTTTATAAGATAGGACCGCATTCTATTCGGTCAATAAATAATTAAGATGTTTCGGTTAATATCATATTAATCTAGTTGGTATTACAAATTGTAGGACCGAATTTTATTCGGTCAATAAATCAGCAAAATCTTGAAGTGTCCGAATGGAATTCGGACCTACATTCATTAAGACGAAGAAAATAACTGTAAACAAGAGAAGTAATTAATTAAAATAAAGACCTTAAAAATTAATTAGGTTTTTATTACAAATTGTAAGACCGAATTCTATTCGGTCAATAAATCAGCAAAATCTTGAAGTGTCGGAATAGAATTCGGACCTACATTCATTATTGAACTAAAAACTAATGAAAACAGAATACTATCGTAAATTACCGCATTTTCAACCAGAAGGTGCTGTTTTTTCGATTGTTTTCAGATTAAAAGGTTCATTGCCATCTCAAATTATTGAAAATCTTAAAGAGGAAAAAAAGTTAAATCTAATCTCAGATTCAGATTATTTTAAAATGTTTGATAGTTTCTTAGATAAATCAAATTCAGCAAACAATTATTTGGAGAATCCAGCAGTTGCTGATATTGTAAAAACTTCAATCCATTTTTTAGATAAGAAAGAATATAATCTGATTTGTTATTGCATAATGCCGAATCATGTTCATTTGATAATAGAAAAGTGCAAAAAGGAGTTGTATCGAATACTTCAATCTATAAAAGCATATACTGCCCGTGAAGCCAATAAAGCTTTGGCTCGGACGGGAAAATTCTGGCAAAGTGAGAGTTATGATCATGTGATTAAAGATGATAATGAACTTGAAAACGCAATGGTATATATTCTTAATAATCCAGCTAATGCCAATTTAGTATTGGATTGGAAAGATTGGAAATATTCTTATTGTGATGATCATTTAAATCCATTAATGTAGGACCGCATTCTATTCGGTCAACAAATAATTAAGATGTTTCGGTTAATATTATATTAATCTACTTGCTATTACAAATTGTAGGACCGAATTTTATTCGGTCAAGAAAGAAACAAAATCTTGAAGTGTCCGAATGGAATTCGGACCTACACTGATAAACGTGAAGACCATTCATTAATGTGCATGAATTAATTAGGTTCAGTAAGTCCGAATGCAATTCGGACCTACATTCAATAGATAAAAGTAATGCTGAAAATAATATAATTAAATAACCAATTAACTCAGAATGCAAATCGGACCAACATAATTGTTAATTTTGCTTTTCCAATATAATTTCATTCATGTCCAGAGGAGAAATTCAACTAAGATTACTTCAACTCGAGAAAGATTTTCAAGGAGATATCTATATCAATGAATCCATGTGCCTGCTTTATGCAACGGATGCATCTGCTTATCGGGAAATTCCATTAGCTGTCACCAGGCCAAAAGATTCGAATGACATTCAGATTTTAATTGAATTTGCAAGAAAAAATAAAACATCCTTGATTCCTCGCACGGCAGGAACATCACTTGCCGGACAGGTTGTAGGGGGAGGAATAATAGTGGATGTCTCTAAATACATGACCGAAATGATAGAATTCAATCCTGAAGAACACTGGGTTAGAGTTCAACCAGGCGTTGTTCTGGATGAGTTGAATTTATTTGTCAGAAAGGAAGGATTGTTTTTCGGACCGGAAACCTCTACCTCAAACCGTTGCATGATAGGAGGAATGGTCGGAAATAATTCCTGTGGTGCACATTCCATTTTATATGGTAGTACACGTGATCATACCTTATCTGTAAAAGCTATATTAAGTGATGGGAGTGAGGCTGAATTTGGAGTACTGACAAAAAAGGAATACCTCGAAAAATTATCATTGAAAGGACTTGAGGGCGAAATTTACAGGAATATTGACCAAGTTTTAAGCGATCCTGGAAACCAGCAGGAAATCCGAAAGGAATTTCCTGATCCTTCCATTCACCGCAGGAATACAGGCTATGCCATTGATTTATTATTGGAATCTGAAGTTTTTTCTGATACTAAGGAAGCTTTCAACTTTTCAAAATTGCTTGCAGGCTCTGAGGGCACTTTGGCTTTTATTACTGAAATCAAACTGAACCTGGTTCCTCTTCCCCCTAAAGAAAAAGCCTTGATTGCTGTTCATTGTAATTCATTGGAGGAAGCATTCAAAGGAAACCTGCTTGCTTTGAAATACAATCCCGGGTCGGTAGAATTGATGGATGATGTTGTATTGGAATGCACTAAAGGAAATATAGAACAAAGAAAAAACCGTTTTTTTGTGAAGGGAGATCCTAAAGCGCTCTTAATAGTTGAATTTGCGCGGGATACCAAAAAAGAAATAGAGGAACTGGCTTCTGCTATGGAATCAGAAATGCGTGAAGCTGGATATGGATATCATTTCCCATTGCTATATGGTCCTGAAATACCCAAAGTCTGGAATCTTCGTAAAGCAGGATTGGGTTTGTTATCCAATGTTCCGGGAGATGCAAAACCTGTTGCCGTTGTTGAAGACACAGCTGTTCTGCCGGAAGTTTTACCTACCTACATGAAAGATTTCCAGGCTATGTTGGAAAAATACGGAAAAAGTTGCGTTTACTATGCCCACATAGCCACTGGTGAATTGCATTTACGACCTGTATTGGATCTAAAAAAGCAAGCAGATGTTGATCTCTATTATCAAATTGCTTTGGATACGGCCAAACTAGTCAAAAAATACAATGGATCTCTTAGTGGGGAGCATGGCGATGGAAGACTCAGGGCAGAATTTATATCTTTAATGATAGGTCAAAAAAACTACCAGTTGTTAAGGGATATTAAGGCTACATGGGATCCGGAGAAAATTTTTAATCCGGGCAAGATAGTGGATGCCATTTCGATGAAAAGCAATTTAAGATATAGTCCGGACCAGCATACAAGGCAATTTGAAACAGTATTCGACTTTTCAGAAAGCACTGGAATAATGCGTGCTGCTGAAAAATGCAATGGATCAGGAGATTGTCTTAAATCAGAACTAATCGGAGGAAGCATGTGCCCCAGCTATATGGCTACCCGGGACGAGCAAAACTCTACCCGGGCACGGGCTAATATTTTACGTGAATTTCTTACAAATTCAACTAAAAAAAATCCATTCGATCAGGAGGAAATATATGAAGTCATGGATTTATGCCTGAGTTGCAAGGCCTGCAAATCAGAATGTCCTTCCTCGGTAGATGTAGCAAAATTAAAAGCGGAATTCCTTCAACACTATTACGATTCAAATGGAATTCCTCTTAGGACCAAAGCAATTTCATATATTAACAGCATCAATAAACTGGCTTCTGCATTTCCTGGAATTAGCAATTTTTTTATGAAGAATGGAATTACTTCTTCCCTGATCAAAAGAATTCTTGGTTTTGCATCCAATCGATCATTGCCTTTGCTTCATAAAACAACCCTTACGAGATATTATCAAAATCTGAGCAAAGACACAGGAAAAATCAGAAAAGTATATCTATTCAACGATGAATTCACAAACTATAATGACACCGATGTAGGTATTAAGGCAATCCGGTTGTTAAATAATTTAGGCTATGAAGTTTGCATTCCCAGGCACAGTGAAAGTGGCAGAACATTTTTATCTAAAGGGTTGCTGAGAAAAGCAAAGCAGAAAGCTATTCAAAATGTATTGTTGCTTAAAGATATAATTTCAGAAAAATCACCCTTGCTTGGAATAGAGCCGTCTGCCATACTTGCATTCAGGGATGAATATCCTGATTTGGTTGGAGATTATCTGAAGGAAGATGCGAAAAACTTAGCAATGAATGTTTTCCAGGTAGATGAATTTTTAGCTGAAGAAATGGATAAAGGAAGAATCTCAAAAGAACAATTTACCAGCGATAAAAAGCACATCAAGCTTCATGGTCACTGCCAGCAAAAAGCGATCGCATCTACAGATCCTACCCTGAGAATCCTTTCATTTCCTGAGAATTACTCCGTGGAAGAAATTCCTTCAGGTTGTTGTGGAATGGCAGGATCATTTGGTTATGAGAAAGAACATTATGAATTGTCCATGAAAGTGGGCGAATTGGTTCTGTTTCCTGCTGTTCGCAAAACGGAAGAGCAGATCATACTGGCTGCTCCGGGTACCTCCTGCAGGCACCAGATTAAGGATGGAACAGGACGCCAGGTTTTTCATCCTGTTGAGATATTAAATAATGCCTTAATTTCTTAAATTTGCCCCCCTATGGAAATTATGCATTACCTTCAGCCTGATGTAAATTTATGGGGATTGCGGATTCAAGAACCTGTGACCACCCTGACGGACTTAATGGTTTCTGCTGTTTGTCTTTTTGCTTTTATTAAACTGGCCCGAATTCCTGTTAAAAGTCGTACACATCTTTTTGTTAAATATTATTTTTTATCTATGTCTATTGCCACATTTTTTGGTGGAGTTTTCGGGCATGGATTCCTGTATTTAGTTGATTATAGCTGGAAAATGCCTCATGAATTCAATCGTTTTATTGCTGGTATTTTTGGCGAGGCAAGAGTAAATGAAACTGCCTATCCCATCAAACTGCCTGGCTGGCTGACCAGTATGCTGGCAGTGGCTTTGCTGGAAAGAGCAATCATCGATTATGCCCGCAAGATCATTCCTAAAGCAATCGGTAATTTCTTTGGCTGGATGAATATCATTGAACTGCTCACCTTTATGACCATCACCTTTACTACATTAAGCTTTTTCTTTGTCGAGATTCATACTTCTTACGGGCTGTTATTTGTAGTTGGTTCTTTCAGCACCTATGTTTATTTTAGGACAAAAAGCGAGGGAAGTAAAACTTTCATGATCGCTGTAGGAGTTGCTGCAATTGCTGCCTTATTTTTCATGAACCAATGGGGAGTGTCTCCCTGGTTCAATCACCTGGATATCAGTCATACTTTGATGACAATTGCTGCCTTTATTTTTTATAAAGGTGCATTGAAAATGATAGTGGAAACGGAGACTATTATTATTCAAAAGCCGCAGGAAATAACGGCAGAAAAATAGTTATTGTTTTAATGGTCGAAAATGTCAGCTTAATTGATCCTTTATTACAACCGCTTTTAATACCGTTTTACACTGGCTGCAGTGAATAATAAAATTATTCAGTTTTTATCTTCTTCACGGATGAAATCAATTCGGGTAATACCTTCATCACATCTCCTACAATACCATAATCAGCCACTTCAAAAATAGGTGCTTCAGGGTCCTTGTTAACAGCTACGATCACTTTGGATGAACTCACTCCGGCCACATGTTGAATGGCTCCTGAAATACCTAACGCAAAATACAAATTAGGGGCAATGATTTTTCCAGTCTGACCTGTATGTTCGGCATGTGGTCTCCATCCTTCATCTGATACCGGACGAGAACAGGCTGTTGCTCCTCCAAGAGTGTCAGCCAGTTCTTCAATCGGACCCCAATTTTCAGGTCCTTTCATTCCTCTTCCACCGGAAACCACAATTTCAGCATCATTAAGCAGGACCTTGCCTGTGACTTTATTTACATCCCTGACTTCAAATTGAATATCTGCATCATTTACTGCAGCATCAAATGCTTCAATTTTTGCATCCACACTGTTTTCAATAATGCCAAAAGAATTTTGCGCCAGTGTGAGGATTTTCTTTTCAGAATTAATTTTGAGTTTTGCATAGGCTTTTCCGGTATACACTTTCTTGCTAACTACAAAAGGAGAAAGGGATTCCGGCAGTGCGTTAACGGTGGTTGCCAGTCCGGCTTTAAGTTTGACAGATAATCGGGGAGAAATAGCTTTCCCTGTATTATTATGTGCCATAACAATGATATCCGCAACTTCTTTTCCAGCAACTTCAGCAATGATACCAGCATAGGCCTTGTTTGCCAGGAATTTAAGCTTAGCATTATTGACTGAGATTATTTTCGATGCACCATAGGATGCAAGTGATTTTAATTCTTCTTCTTCTACATCACCTATAGATAATGCAATGACTTCTGTTCCTGCCTGTTGTGCAATTCCATAAGCGTAGGATACTAATTCAAATGAGAGTTTCTTGAATTTTCCATCCCAATTTTCATTATATACTAATATTGACATTTTCTTAGATTTTATTTTTATTGACTTAAGTTTCTATTTTTTCTATGTTAAGATAACTCCCGGCTATGAATTATTAATTTCAGAAAAACAATACAACTATAAAGCAATAGAACAATTCAACCATAAAACAATATGTTAAAATGCTTTCGCTTCTTCATGCAATAAACGAACTAACTCACCTACATTATCTTCGTCCACCATTTTGCATTTGGCTTTTGCAGGAGGGAGTTCATATTCAACATGTTCTGTAAGTGGATCAACTGCTACGGCTTCAACTACTTCCAGTGGTTTGGATCTGGCCATCATAATTCCCCTCATAGCAGGAATTTTTGGTTCAATTGCTATTCCTTTTTGAACAATTACCACTAATGGTTTATTTGCTTCGATAGTTTCATATCCGCCATCAATTTCACGGTTTAACTTAATGGCAGCATTTTCAACTTCCAATTTAGATACAGAAGAAATCGAAGGATAATTTAATAATTCAGAAAGCATACTGCCTACTGCGTTTCCATTGTAATCACTGGATTCTATTCCAGCTAATACAATATCAAAACCTTCTTTTTTAACCACTTCAGCTAATTGAGATGCCACAAAATAAGCATCTTTTGCTTCAGCATTAATACGGATTGCCTTGTCGGCACCAACAGCCAATGCTTTTCTCATTGTGGCTTCTGAATCCTGTAATCCCACTGTTGCAACAGTAATAGATTCAATTTCCGAGGGATTTAACTCTTTTAATTCGACAGCACGGGTCAATGCAAGTTCATCCCATGGATTGATAATCCACTGAACCCCATCCGTGTTAAATTTCGTGTTGTTATCAGTGAACCTGATTTTCGTGGTTGTGTCAGGAACATTGCTTAAACAAATAAGTATTTTCATTTTTTGTCACTTTTATTAAAATTTCATTTATCTGGATTCAATTACTCATGAACAATTATACCCTTTTCTTATTTAAAATATAAAGTCCGGTAATCTTGATCAAATTATAATCAAATTCACTTGTCTTTTTTTATTTTCCTGAGAATTCTCTTCGTTTTGTTGTAATCCGAGATCATACATTCTAAGGTTGTAACCAGCTGATCCTTAATCAGGAATAGTTCATCACTTTAGCAAATCTCTCGAAATCACTATTTTCTGCACCTCAGACGTTCCTTCATAGATCTGGGTTAATTTTGCCTCCCGCATAAAACGTTCTACATGGTATTCTTTAACATAACCATAGCCACCATGGATCTGGACTGCCTCAGTAGTCACGTCCATTGCTATGTCAGCTGCATATTGTTTAGCCATAGCACTGGCAAGACCATAAGGCTGATCCATGTCTTTCAGCCAGGCAGCTTTCAGACAAAGATTTCTTGCATTCTCAACCTGGACGGCCATGTCGGATAATTTAAAGGCAATAGCCTGATGGTTCATAATTTCTGTTCCAAAAGCTTTTCTTTCCTTGGAATATTGAACAGATCTTTCCAATGCACCTGAAGCTAATCCCAATGCCTGTGCTGCGATTCCTATTCTTCCGCCCTCCAGAGTTTTCATGGCGAATTTAAATCCAAAGCCATCTTCCCCAAGACGATTTTCTTTTGGTACTTTGACATCAGTGAACATGACTGAGTGGGTATCGGAACTGCGCATTCCCATTTTATCTTCATGTGGCCCTATACTCACCCCAGGAGTGTCTTTGTCAACTAATAAGGCATTAATTCCTTTATGCTTTAGTTCCGGATGTGTTTGTGCAATTAATACGTAGGTAGCGGCAGTAGCCCCACTGGTTATCCAGTTTTTTGTCCCATTTACCAAATAGTAGTCGCCTTTATCTTCTGCCAAAGTTTTTTGGTGAGAAGCATCTGAACCAGCTTCAGGTTCAGAGAGTAGAAATGCTCCAATTTTTTCGCCGCTTGCCAGTGGTTTCAGGTATTTCTGTTTTTGCTCTTCTGTTCCGAATTTTTCAATTCCATAACAAACGAGTGAACAATTGACAGACATAATCACAGCACAAGAAGCATCTACTTTAGAAATTTCTTCCAATGCCAGGACATAAGAAATTGTATCCATGCCTCCACCAAGATAGTCCGGGCTGACCATCATACCCATGAAACCTAGTTCTCCCATTGTTTTCACATGCTTTGTCGGATATTCTGCTTTATGATCTCTTTCTATTACATCATCGATTAGTTCCCTTTGTGCAAAATCACGAGCTGCTTGCTGAATCATGAGTTGTTCTTCGGTAAATTCAAAATTCATATTAGCGTTTTAAACCGTTAGTCAATTCCATAATCAATAAGTAAAAATAAGTATATTTTAATAAAAAATAAGGACCACTAAGAAAATCAATTCATGAGGGAAGAATAATATTTTTGAACCACAATTTGATGATATTAAATTCTCTCGAAATCAATTTAATTTCTAGAATTCTGCTTACTCCTAATGGTAGAAAAATTGAATTTATTGAAGAATGTAAAGTGGGTACATGACTGCCTGCTTAGTCGAATCTAAAATTTATTATCCAATAAAAAAGATTCAATTCAAAAATGACTTGTGCAAAATATAAAAAACAAATTGCGAAGTTTGAAAAATGAAAAAGTATGGACTGATTGTTATTGGTGGAGGACCTGCAGGTATTATGGCTGCGGGAAGAGCCGGAGAACGTGGATTAAAGGTCTTACTGCTGGAAAAAATGAGAAGTCCTGGCCGAAAATTATTGATAACAGGTAAGGGGCGATGTAATATAACAAATAATGCACCCATCTCAGAGTTCATTAAACACGTTCATCCTAACGGACGATTCTTAAAACATGCCCTGTCGTTATTTTATAATTCGGATATAATAAATTTACTGACTAAGCAGGGATTGGAAATTTCTTTGGAGAGAGGAGGCCGTTATTTCCCCTCATCCTCAAAGGCTTCGGATGTTTTAGATGCTTTATTCAGTTGGATGAAGCAGTATTCAGTTGAGGTCAAGTTAAACACTTCTGTGCAAGAACTCCTGCTGGAAAGTGATTGTATAAAAGGAGTCAGGGTAATCAGGGATTTAGGCATGGAAGATTATTATGCTGATCATGTGATACTGGCAAGCGGGGGAAAATCCTATCCTGCAACTGGATCAACCGGAGAAGGCTACAAAATAGCAACTCAATATGGACATACTTTGATAGAAGCACGTCCCTCCCTGGTCCCTTTGGTCGCAACGGAATCCTTTGTTGAAAAACATCATGACTTGCGTTTAAAAAATGTCAGAGCTTCTGTTTGGATAAACGGGAAAAAAGTAAAAGATGAATTTGGAGAGTTGATAATAACTCATTTTGGACTTTCAGGGCCAATTATTTTAACTTTAAGCAGAACAGTTGTTGATGCGTTAAGAAATAGGAATAAGGTTGTAGTAAGTATCGACTTAAAGCCTGCTTTAACCGACAAGCAGTTAGATGAGCGCTTATTAAGAGACCTGGATGAAAATGGGAAGAAGCAATTGATTACTGTTTTCAGACTTTGGCTGCCTGGCAACTTAATTCATGTTTTTATTAATTCATTAAATCTGGATCCTTCCAAAGTTTGCCACCAGCTATCTTCATTGGAAAGGAAGAATATTAGAAAACTAATGAAAAACTTGCCTTTTAATATAGTCGGGAACAGATCGTTTAAGGAAGCAATTATAACTGCCGGAGGTATATGTGTAGACGAGATCAATTCAAAAACAATGGAATCAAAACTGGTGAAAAATCTTTATTTTGCAGGTGAAGTGATGGATCTGGACGGAGATACAGGAGGTTATAATTTACAGATTGCTTTTTCAACAGGCTGGCTGGCGGGGGAGAGTGCAGGGAGGTTAATTAGTTGAAAATTAAAAGTTGTCCCTGCCTGAATAAGATTGACCAAATTTAGTACTCATATCAATTCATCATTCGTTATTCTATTGTTCAAAATTGGTTATGAAATGGGGGATCAAAGTTGTGCCGAATGCATCCTCCACGGGAGAGTCCTTTGGACCTTATGGGAAAGTTTTTGGGAATCAGTAATTGCTGCTTCAGATTTTTCCCTTTGCGTTCTTTGCGATTTTGCGAGAAACGAGAACCGAGTATCGAGTAATTGCCAGTAACCAGCTGCCAGCAACCTCTAGCCAGATCACATCATCCCCGGTTTCAGCTTCTTTTCCAATCTCTCGATTACCCGTTTCATTCTTCTTATTTTTGTTTGATGCTGCTTTGCCATATCAATATAAATCAAGTATTGATTTTTTTGAGAATCAGTCATTGAAAGAAAGAATCGTTCAGCTTCAGGATTGTTTTTTAATGCTTTTTTAAAATCACTTTTGATTTCAACTTTCTTATTTGTGGTATGATAAGCTTTTTCCCACCAACCGGATTTTTTTGCTTCTTCAATAAGCTTGAGTCCGGCTTTTGTCATTTTTCTTTCCCTGATCATTTTCAGGCATCTTTCTTTGTTCGCTTTGGACCAGATACTTCGCGGTTTTCGAGGAGTGAATCTTTGCATATATTGTCGGTCATCCAGACTTTTAACTTTACCATCGATCCAGCCGAAACAAAGGGCTTCCTCAACAGCATCGTTGTAGGAAATGCATTCTTCTCCTGTATGTTTTTTATAGTACACCAGCCATAATTCTGATTCTTTGTCATGCTTTGTCTTGAGCCATTGACGGAATTTTTGTCTGTCTTTGAAAAATAATTCCACTAATTTAAATATTGAAAATTAATAGTGAGATTTATATACATCACCCCTCATACCTGCGGTCATCATAAATACGATTAATTTGTCACCATCCACCTGATAGATCAACTTGTATTTTCCAATTCGTAATCTATAAATGTTCTGCTGGCCTTTCATGGATTTTATATCCAATTGGGGATGAGAAAATGGATTTTCAATTAGCAGATTTAACTTAATTTTGAATATTGCCTGTTCTTTTTGATTTCTAGATAGTATAAATTTCGTTACAGATTTGGAAATGAGAAGAATGTATTTCATATTTTCTTTTCAATGTCATCCCATTTGTCGAATTCGTTAAAATCTTTTTTTTCTATCTGCTTCTTTAGTCTGTAAACTTCCTGTTTTTCATCTACACTCAATTTATCAGAATCATCTTCATGGATTCTAATACTTTCTTTTGGTAGTAATTTAAGAAAGTTTAGAAAAGTTTTATAGATGCTATCTGCAATATCTATAGTTATTGTTTTCATTTTACTTGACTCTTATACAAAAATAGTAAATGTATTTGAAAATTTATTAAGCAAATAATGATGATCTTAGATTTTAATGCTTATTAAGACACGAAACACTAGCTATAATGAATTTATTTTGAAACAAAGTATAAAGAGAAACAGAGTCCTACAAAGATTGAATTTTGATTTTCATATATGATCTACCCTTTTATTGGTGTTTTTACTGAAAAATTGCATTTCGTTGCACATTGTATTTAATTACTTATCCTTAACCCTTTGGGTGATAACACCAACCGGATGATGAAATTAAATTGGTATCTTTCCAACATCATTCCAAGCTTGCTCAAACTCCTCCATGATTTCCTTCACAATTTCTTCCGCTGGTTTTATTTCATGTATAAGACCTGAAACCTGTCCTATTTCAAGTTCTCCCTCATCCAGGTCGCCTTCAAACATCCCCATTTTAGCGCGCCCTTTTCCCAGTTTTTCTTTCAACACATCAATTCCTGCTCCTTTTTGCTGCATGACTTCAATCTCATGAAAGAATTTGTTTTTGATCAATCGCACAGGAACAACCTGCTTCAAGGTAAGTTTGGTATCCCCATCTTTGGCTTTAATCACTTCTTTTTTAAAAAGAGGATGGGCAGAGGATTCTGGTGTGGCAACAAAGCGTGAACCGATCTGAACACCATCAGCACCGAGTACAAATGCAGCAAGCATAGTCCGGCCTGTTCCAATTCCACCCGCTGCAATTAGGGGTAGATCAGTAACTTCCCTCACTTGCGGGATGAGTGCCATGGTGGTGGTTTCCTCGATTCCATTATGTCCACCAGCCTCAAATCCTTCAGCTACTATGGCATCTACCCTGGCTTCCTGGCATTTGATGGCGAATTTGGTGTTGGCAATAACATGAACCACTTTGATCCCATGATCTTTCAAATGTCGGGTCCATTTTTTAGGATTTCCAGCAGAGGTGAAAACTATTTTTACTCCTTCATCTATAATGATTTGAATATGATCATCGGTTTGAGGGTAAATCAATGGTACATTCACACCAAATGCCTTATCAGTTGCTGCTTTGCATTTCTGGATATGTGTGCGCAAAACATCAGGATACATAGAGCCTGAACCGATCAAACCCAAACCACCTGCATTGCTGACAGCTGAAGCCAGTTCCCATCCACTGCACCAGATCATTCCGGCCTGGATGATGGGGTATTTGATATTAAAAAGTTGTGTGATTTTGTTTGACATTAAATTATTTTGTTTATTGCGTTTAAAAGATATTTATATTGCTCCATTGTATTATATAGTTGCGGTGAAATGCGCAATAATCTTTTTGGAAATTCAGGCCAGTAGGTTATGAAAACTTCAATTTTGAATTCATGGTACAGGCTATCCATCAGGCTGTCAAAAGGACTTGATCTGTTTGTTTGTAAATCTTTCGAGTCGGGAAGATGGATGGATGCCAGGTTAGCGACCAGACCATCAGGTATTGCTGGATCTACTTTTAAGCTTTCACAAATCTTGCTTCTAGCTTCCAGGGCTAATTCATGATTTTTTTGAATTATTCCGGGCCATCCACCGGGATAAAGTCCATTCATATAATCAATGGTATCTCCTACACATAAATAAGCAGTAGGATCTTCAGTGCCCTGCCATGAAAATTGTTGTTCAAATGTGAAGTTATTACCAGCGACCAGACTGGTTGTCAAAGGTTTGATCTCCTTTTGCTTATCCTGTCTGACATACAAAAATGCAGAACCTTTGGGGGAACAAATCCATTTATGGCAGTTTCCGGTATAGTAGGCAGCAGCTATTTTTTCAAGATTCAGATCCACTGTGCCGGGTGCATGTGCTCCATCTACAAGGGTGTCAATTCCAAATTCATTGAAACGAACGACAAGCTCTTCGACAGGAAAAAGTATACCCGTTGGTGATGAGATGTGGTCGATTAATAGCAGTTTTGTTTTTTCAGTTTTAAGGTTCAGGAGTGCATCAACGATCTGCTGAGCGGATTCTATCTGATAAGGAATGATGGCCTCGCGGATGATTACCTTTTGATTATCCCTCAGAAAATTCAGCGTATTTCTAATAGCAGGATACATATGATTGCAACAAATGATTTCATCACCCATATTGAAGTCCAGAGATTTCAAGACTGTATTTACTCCAGAAGTTGCATTTCGGACAAAAACAGTATTTTCAGGTTTGCTGCCAATAAAAGAGGCCAGCCTGGATTTGGATTCATTGTATGGTTTCTCAAGTTCTCTGACAAAAAAACGCAGGGGTTGAGATTCCATTCGTTTCCTGTATTCATGCTGTTTTGCAAGAATTTCAATCGGGCAAGCACCAAAAGATCCATGGTTTAAAAACACAAATTCCTTATCAATTGACCAATGATGAGCGTATTTCGAATAAGGTGGTTTGTCCATTTGCCGGGATTTGATGCTTCAAATTTACGAAGGAGAAAAGAATTTTTAAATTCGGTCGTATCGCCTTCATATATAAAGAAAAAATGCAGTTCTTTCAGCAATTCACAAAATACATATCCATTTGCCCTTTGCCTTTCACTTCAATGGGTTCACGTTTTGTAAAATGAATATTTTGCTTTTCTTCAAAATGATCTTTTACCAGTTGGTAGGTCACATGACTGATGTTGATGCGCATAGGCTCTGAATTGCTCTCCATACGTGAAGCTGTGTTGATCGTGTCACCAAAAACATCATATATATATTTCCTGACGCCCACAATCCCGCCAACCACTTTTCCTGAATGCAATCCAATCCGAATTTTCCAACTAATAGCTTGTCCTTCATTTCTTTTTTCCAGATAATTCTTGATCTCAATAGATGCATTCAGCATATTTATCGCATGATCTGCGTTTTCTTCAGGCATGCCACAAACTGCCATGTAAGCATCTCCAATAGTTTTTATTCGTTCACAATGATTGCTTTCCATGATATCATCAAATGCTGTAAAGACATCGTTCAATTCATTAATCAAT
The DNA here is from genome assembly GCA_016776505.1 of Bacteroidota bacterium. GTDB lineage: Bacteria > Bacteroidota > Bacteroidia > CAILMK01 > JAAYUY01 > JABINZ01. Next base: position 8,907 of record JADHTG010000035.1, on the reverse strand, counting down.
TGTTTTGGGTCTAAATGTGAAGACACATTGGTAAAACCGACCACATCAGAAAAATAAACTGTCACATTTGTAAAACTTTCAGGTTCTGTTTTTCCTTTGAGTTTTAAATCATTTACAACCTTGATCGGCAATGTATTTAACAGAAGACGTTCAGATTTGGCCTTTTCCTTTGCAATGCGCCTGATGCTGTTAATAACATAAATTGCAAACAATAAGATCAACCCAAAACTAATAATGAAAATATTCCGCTGCGCTCGCTGCTTTTTGACCTCTGCATCTTTTTTAGCAATTTCAGTTTCCTGCAGTTTAATTTGTTGTTCTTTTTTTTCAGTTTGATAAACAGTTTCCAGTTCTTCAAGTTGTTTGTTTTTCTCCAGGTTGAAAACAGAATCTTTTACCGTAGTATAAAGCTGGTGGTACTTCAGTGCATTTTTGTAATCTCCTTTTTTAGCGTAAATGGCTGATAATGAATTATATATTTCAATGTGTAAATCGGGATAGTCTATTTCCTTTGCAATCGCATAGGCTTTCGTGATGTATTGGTAACTTTTATCTAAATTTCCAATTTCACCATATACTGCACTCAGGTTATTCAGTATAGAGGCTTCTTCAGTTTTATCTTCAATTTCCCTGTAGATTTCCAGGGCTTCTTCCCAACTGCTAATGGCCCTGTCATAATCTTTAATTGAATAGTATAATATTCCAATATTACTCAAGCTGGCTGCAATTCCTTTTATATTTCCGGTTTCTCTTTTAATTTTTAAAGATTTATTAAAATATAGGATAGAACTGTCAGGCTGCATCAATGCATTATAGACACGACCCATGTTATTGTAAGTATACGCAATTCCATAATTATCATTCAATTTTTCATCGATTTCAATTGTCTGCATATAATATTCAAGTGCTTTCTTTGGTCTGCCCCAGGCATCATATACAGTACCAATATTATTGAGGCACATGGATATTTTGGAAGAATCTTCCAGTTGTTCGGCTATCTTCAAAGATTCATGATGATGAGAAATGGATTTATCGTACATGCCCAGGTAATGGTACATATAGCCAATATCTCCGTTGGCGGCATATTGCGCTTCAAGATCGTTTGTTTTCTCATTAAAGGAGAGCTTTTTTTGATAATAGAAAATTGCCTTATTGTAATCAGCCTTTTTCTCATAAAGTCTTCCCAATCGAAAATATGCATAAGAAACTCCATAATTGTATTTTATTTCTTTCGAAAGTTTTAATGCTTCATTAGCATAATGAATTGAAGAATCTATTTGAGATGGCGGGTAGGTGAAGGTGAGTTCAAACAGTGCCATGATCTCCACCGTATCCTCGCTGCTTTTACTGATCACTTTCCAAATGGAGTCTAATTGATGTTGGTAGTCTTGTGAAAAAGTAAGAGATTGAGTTAAGAGGATAATCAATATGGTCAAAGCAGATTTCATTGTATTGTGTTGAATGACGAATGAATTTATTATTTCACATTCAATTCATCCTTTATTATATTTTCCAAAAGTACATAATCAAAGCAATTCAATAATTGATAATATTTAATAAAATGCAAAAAAAAGAGCATCCTTTTTTGGATACTCTTTTATGTATAAATGAAGGAAAATTACTCTACATCAACCTCTAAAGCGTTAAGAACATTTTTGGAATCCTGACATACAAATGCAACAATGTTTAAATCATTAATGACAACTGCACCACCGCCTTCTGTACCCAAACCGTTGTAATTGGTGGGAACGTTATAAGTAAATGTCTTTGTATATTTTGATCCTGCGCTAGTAGTTGTCACTTTTTCTCCCCATTGGCCTGTGATCATATCCCTTAGCACATGATTCTGTTCATAATTATTTGCATCAGGTGTTCCGCCAGACTGCTTGGAATAGAGTTTATCCTGTAATAAAGCGATGTTGAGAAAATTATCTCCATTCCCATCTTGCGTATAATATAAATCCACTTTAACTGTAAGTTCACCATTTACAGGATTGTATGTGGCTTTTGCTCCGATATTTACGGGTGCAGGTATTTGCATAACAGCTTCTGCTGCTGCTTTCCAGTGAGATCTGCTCATAGCGTATCCACCTGCTTTTTGAGGTGACACACCCAATGCATCAGCTTTTATCCTGCTCATCGTACCTGCCGGATATCCGGACACATTGGCCTGGCCAACTAAAGCAGCTCCATAAGGAGTAGTAAAATTAGCCCAACCGCTAGCAGGTGCAGCATAACTTCCAGCATGAACTGCAATGATAACGAACTTATCAGGATATAAATCTTTTATTATTTTGGCTCTTGCATGTCCATCCGGGCAGTATCCACATCTGACACCAGTAAAGTCTTCAAGCAAAGCAACCCTGTTTGAGGGTGTTGTAGGTGCTAAAAACGATTCACCTGCGGTAAATGACAGAATATTCCCATAAGCAACTCCTTGTTTTGTCCTGGCATATGCGCAGACATAATACAGAGTCTGATCAGTCAGATCGGTGAGATTACTAATATAAGTTCCAGTGGTTGCACCGTCTTCAGTTTTAAAATCCTTTATAGTTGGAACAGGGTCTGTACTCCAGCAGACACCACTTTTGGTAACAGCATTTGCTCCAATGGAGATAAATGTACCTCCACATATTGCAGAAGTCTTTGTGATTCCGGTTACAGGGCTTGTGGTAATCACCACATCATCAATAATGGATACATTATCACAACTAAAGGTAAATACGAAGAAAACAGAAATTAATAATGCACTAATCCAGTTTTTCATTTTATCAGATTTTAAAAGGTTTTAAATCAAAATTAACATTCGAATTTAATAGTATTAATGATAAAGTGAGAAAGAAAGCTTAAAAATTTCAAGAAGTTTCTATCATGAAATTTATATGAAGGATTTCATCGATCATTGAACAATGGATGCCCAATTTGATTTATTGTAAAGAAAAACCTTATTTCTACCCCAAAGCCACATCGAGCAACATCATAGTCGCAAATCCCAACATAGCTCCAACAGTTGATAAATCTGTGTCGTCTCCTCTTTGTGAAGTAGGAATTAATTCTTCCACAACAACAAATATCATGGCACCTGCTGCAAATGAAAGTGCGTAAGGAAGTAAGGGCGTTATTGTCAGGACCAGATAAGCTCCGATGACTGCAGCTATGGGTTCAACGACACCCGACATTTGTCCGTAATTGAATGCTCTTAACCTGGAAAATCCCTCTCTTCGCAAAGGAATAGAAACTGCTGCACCCTCTGGGAAATTCTGCAAACCGATCCCGATAGCCAGGGCAATGGCACCGGCCAGTATGCCAACATCCGGATTATTTGCCAAAGCACCAAATGCAACTCCCACAGCCAATCCTTCCGGTATATTGTGCAATGTGATGGCAAGCACAAGCAATACACTTCTCTGCCAGGATGTTTTAATCCCTTCCGCTTTATCCATGGATAAACCGGAATGTAAATGCGGCAGCAATTTATCGACTAATAATAAAAATGCTCCTCCAGCCAGGAATCCAATTAATGCAGGCAACCATCCCAGTGTTCCGGATTCTTCTGCCATCTCAATAGCTGGTTTCAATAACGACCAGAATGAAGCTGCTATCATCACTCCAGCCGCAAAACCAAGCATTGAGTTTAGAATTTTTTGGTTTATACTTTTAAAGAAGAACACCATAGCTGCACCCAAGGCAGTTAATCCCCAGGTAAAAAGTGTAGCAATTAAGGCTAAAAATATAGGATTGTACTCAAGTAAGCTTTCGAAATTCATATTTTATCGTCATTTAATGTATAAATTGAATAATTTAAAACTACAAATTGTTCTAACTTATTTTGATGTAAGCTAAACAGCAAATTTAGTAATTTGGAGTAAACTTTCCATATTGAGTCAGCCTGTTTTGATGAAAAAAAAGAGCATCTGAGAATTCAGATGCTCTTATTATATTAATAAAAAAAGTTTATTCCACATCAATTTTTAATGCATTCAGTACATTTCTTGCATTTTGACAAACAAAAACAACAATGCTCAGGTCATCAATAACTACTGCGCCACCTCCCGTTACACCTAATCCATTATAATCAGTTGGAACAGTATAAGTGAATGTTTTAGAATATTTTGTGCCAACGGTTGTGGTTTCATTCCTGTCTCCCCACTGACCTGTAATCAAATCCCTTAACACATGGTTTTGTTCATAGTTATTGGGATCTGGTGTTCCTCCGGATTGTTTTGATATCAGTTTATCCTGTAAAATAGCCACATTAACATAGTTAGAGCCATTCCCATCGGCTGTATAATACAGATCGACTGCCACTGTAAGTTCCCTGTTTGTTTCATTGTATGTGGCTTTAGCACCAATATTTACCGGCGCAGACATTAGCATGACTGCTTCCGCTGCTGTTTTCCAATAATTCCTGCTCATTGCATAGCCACCTGTTCTCTGAGGACTGACACCTAAATCGTCAGCTTTGATTCTGTTTAACGTACCGGCAGGATATCCAGCTACATTTGCCTGGCTGACAAAAGCATTTCCATAAGGAGTTGTAAAATTAGCCCATCCAGCAGCAGGAGCAGCATAACCTCCTGCATGTACAGCCATGATAATGAATTTGTTGGGATATAAATCCTTAATGATTTTAGCCCTGGCATGTCCGTCAGGACAATATCCACATCTTACTCCTGTAAAATCTTCAAGCAAAGCCACCCTGTTTTCAGGATCAGTAGATGCCATGAAAAATTCTTCAGTTGTGAACGTCAGTATCTTGCCAAAAGCAGTTCCTTTGCTATTGCTTGCATAGGCACAGACATAATAGGTCGTGTTTGCTTCCAGGACACTTAAAGTACTGATGAAAGTTCCTGTAGTTGTTCCATCCATGGTTTTGAAATCATCCAGGGTGGGGGAGGCGTTTTTACTCCAGCAAATTCCACTGCTTGTAATATCTGCTCCGCCATTGCTAACAATGGTTCCTCCACTTATGGCTGAATTAAATGTAATTCCTGTGACTGCGGTTGTTGTGATCTCTGGCAGTTTTATATCAGGATCGTCTACGACGGGTTCTTTATCACAACTTATTGCAAAAACAAAAAGAGCTGAAACAATAAATGCGCTAATCCAATTCTTCATTTTATTAAATTTTAAGATTTTTATCAAAATAAGGTTCGAATATAATATTTTTAAACATTATATATAGTGCCGATTTGATAAAGTTTTCAAAAGAGGTAGGTGCATTTTTCAATGCCTGCCAAGCATCTTTGATAGATCATGAAAATTCTTCAATGAAATAAGAATTTCCTTTTCAATTTTATAGTTGGATATATATTGCCTGCAAAATTTTAACCTTGTAAATTTAATGTATGTTTTGGATTTGCATGGTTAATTTGAAAAAATTGCATACTTATACCCGGAATATATTTTATCTCGTCTGAACTGACGAAAGAGTCTCGGCCTTGCCTTGCTGTATTCAGTGTTCACTATTCTCAGCTTAACAACCTGAGATGATAGGATATCATGAATTGCAATTCCATAAAAAATCCTGTCAGCATAGGAAACCTAACAAGGTCAGAGATCCAGGATTATACTTTCTTGTATACAATACTCACCACTGTCTTATCATTTCCACCCATATTCACACTCAAACCATAAGGTTTTTCCTTTGGTATTTTGATCTGGGCATCGCCAGCTTTTCCTGTAAGTTGTTCCCACAAAGTGACTGCCTGGTGAACACCTGTTGCACCGGTTGGATGTCCCCAGCCCACCAGGCCTCCTGTTGTATTGAATGGAATTATCCCGTCACGGGCTGTATTACCTGCTGCCACAAATTCAGCACCTTTCCCTCTTTCAGCAAAACCGATAGCTTCAGTTGCTAATATACCAGCTATGGTAAAGCAATCATGTGTTTCCACGGTGGCTAAATCATCTTTTGTTATTCCAGCATCTGTTAAGGCCTGTTTGGCTGCCACTTTAGTGCATGTAAGTTCAACGGGATCTTTTGGTTGCTCAGTCAGGTTATCCACCACCTGGGCAAAACTGGCAATTTCAACAGCCTGACTTTTGGGTATCCCAATGCGTTTAAGTCCTTCTTCCGAAACTATGGCAATGGCAGAACAGCCATCAGACACTTTAGAACAATCAAAAACATTCAAATAATCTGTGAATACTTTCCCATTGGGTTCTGAAAGTCCCAGTTGAATTAAATCACCCACTTTGTTTTCATGCTCCTGTGCCGTTTCACATAAACGAGCATTTTCGATGGCATTTTTAAACCATGTGGCCATCCCTTTCCTGGCATAATCGCGACCATAGGTATCAAAATATGAACCCGCCCGATCAGAAAATTCTCCTGGAAAGAAATACGCATGTCCTTTTTTCCTGTTTTTAAACCAGCCGGCTCCGGCCAGAATATCTGCACCATATATAGCTTTAACTGTATTCTGGACTTCAACTCCCATAGCTAATACAACATCTGCTGTTTCAGCCAATACAGATCGAATTCCAGTGGTTAATGCCAATCCGCCTGAGCCACAGGCTCCTTCCACACTGATACTGGGTTTGTATCTTAAACCTTCATCAATGATTGCTGCAAAAGCGCCCAGATGTGCTTGTTTATTAAAACGTGCAGACATAAAATTACCAATCACTACTTCGTCTACATTTGCTGACCCTCCAATTTGCTTCAATACAGCCTGTCCGGCTTCCTGGAGGTAATGTTCTATACCCGGCCGTTCTTTTTTGGGGTGAAATTCACTTCTGCCAGTTCCAAGCGACACGGTATTGTAACCGGCCACCATATATACTTTTCTCCTAAGTTTCATAATCTTATTTTTTCTTTGTAATTTTTTTTAATTCTTCTGAGTCCATAATTCGAAATTCAAAATCCGAAATTATTTTAAATATTCGTTAATAGGTCCATACGCATGGAAAAATCCGGTAAGCATAACCGTATTTACATCAGCTTCGCTGTGTGCAACACTGTCAGCAACCAGCTTTTTACCAATTTCGTTTGAACGAGAGTTATAAGTTTTAGCAATATTTGCTCCTAAAGAATTCATTCCGTTCAAATCGTTAAAATATGTTTCCAGTATGGCCGCTTTACTTCTGTTGAAGTTTACCGCTTTCCAGGGCATAAATGTCGATGGCATTTTTCCTAATTTAGCATCACATGCATCCTGAAAATCAGTGAAATAAATATAATCCTTACGATCCAGATCCCAGACTGCAACAGGACGGCCTTTTTCATATTTCAAAATTCCATCCTTTTGTGCACCTGAAGAATACTGTCCTCCTAAAACACCTTGCACTATCAACTGGTCTAATACATCGCTATGCAGATCTTCGTCTTTTACATGGGGATTCATAACACTCATGATGTATGAACAGACTTCCACTCCCACATAATCAATCAACTGAAAAATACCCATGGGTCGCACCAGATAATCCTGTGTCACCTTATTAATAGTATATACTCCTTCAACCCATGAAGATTCTTTTGCCAGTTTTTTCGCTTCATTGATCCCATGCAAAGCATCTCGCATGAAGTGTCCATTGCCTATGAAACCTGCAAAGTCATTTGAAGGTACAGCTTTTTTTCGCATGCTTTTGATGAGTCCCAAAGCAAACTCGTTGAGATCTTCCCTGGTTTCTTTTCCTTTAATGACTTCCACTAATTTTTGAACAGCAGGTGGGTTGTAAAAATGAACTCCCAAAATTCGTCCTCCCAGATTTGCAGCAGAATCAAGCTGAGTAATCGGGATAGAGGATGTATTTGTAAAATACCAGGGCTTATGGTGATTATTCTGGTCGATTTGTGAAAGAAGTTTCACTTTCACATCAGGATTCTCGATGATTGCTTCAAAAACCAAAGTTGAATTATAAGCTACTTCCATCTTGGTCGTTGGTCTTATAATGTTCATTACATCAAAAACATATTGGTTAATGATATCATAATTTTCAATCAGCTCGTCCCGGTTTTCATACATTCCCCGTAATTGAACAGTTTTCTTTTCTGCAGCTTTTATAAACTGGCCTTGCAGATATTTCATCAATCCGCTTAATCCTGCATCAGACACATCTATTGCATTCAGGATAAATGTTTTATCCTTATTCTCTGGTTTAAGGCTTAGATCCGCCAATTCCAGCGCAGTCAGAAGCAGTATACCACTTCCCATTTTACCCGCTGCACCCAATACCGAAACATTTTGCAGTCTTTCTGTATTCTCCATATTTTTAAACTTAAGTTTTAATTATTTTATTTGTTGATAGTTGTCCTTAATACAAATTGTTCGTTCAAATTCTAGCTGAATCCTATGATTTAGGATGTAGTTTACCAATCCGGCTTTCGTTTTTCAAGAAAAGCCTTCATTCCTTCTTCACCCTGGCTTCCTTTGCCGAATAATGAACCAAATTGTTGCGATTCATATTCACAGCCATCTTCGAAGTTCATCAGCCAGGAAGCCCGAGTTACTCTTTTTACTTTTGAAACAGCTTTCGGTCCTTTGGATGCTATTGTTTTTGCTATTTTCATACATTCCTCCATGAGATTTTCAGGCTCCACTATTCTCTGAATTAATCCTATTCTCAATGCATCTTCAGTCCCTATCATTTCAGCAGTAGTTAACAGGAATAATGCATCTGCCATTCCAACTAATCTGGAGAGACGCTGGGTAGCTGCATAGCCAGGAATCAATCCCAGGTTCACTTCCGGCTGTCCGAATTTAGCTTTAGCGCTGGCTATTCTGAAATCGCAGGCCAGTGCAAATTCCAAGCCTCCACCCAGGGCAAAGCCGTTGATGGCCGCTATCACAGGTATTTCCAGCTTTTCAAGGCTTTTGAATGTATTTTGGCCTAAACGAGAAAAAGCCGATCCTTCCTCTTTTGTTTTATTCACCATTTCAGCAATATCTGCACCCGATACAA
>JADHTG010000115.1 GCA_016776505.1 Bacteroidota bacterium | reverse complement strand
AATTTGACAATTCAACAATTTGGCAATTTGACAATTCAACAATTTGGCAATTTGACAATTCAACAATTTGGCAATTTGACAATTCAACAATTTGGCAATTTGACAATTCGACAATTTGGCAATTTGACAATTCGACAATATATCAGTATAACCTTCCTTCACTGAAGTTTCGAAGGGCAATCAGGAAAAGTCAAAATCTGTTTTGCTTATTCTTCAGGAATTTCGTTGGTGGTTTGTTGCTGTTCAGCAGCTCCTTGTGGAATAGGTGAAGCCATATCTTCAATCTGCTCACTCATCATGGATTCGCGACCTTGCTGGGTAGCACTGTCCGGAATAAATACATTGGTTAAAATGACGACGACGAATATGCCAATAGCAACGTACCAGGTAGCTTTCTCAAGAAAATCAGCAGTTTGACGTGCTCCAATTACCGAGCTTGCAGAACCTCCAAAAGTAGCTGAAACTCCTCCTCCTTTAGGATTTTGACCTAAAATTACAAGAATGAGGAAAAGTGCTGCCAGTATTAATATAATTAATAAAAAAGTAAGCATTTTATTCGTTTATTTTATCTTCCAGATGTTTTATAAGGAGGGCAAAGTAATCACTTTTTTCAGGATTAATCAAGGATAACTTTTGGTATATTTTAATCGATTTGCTATACCGACCCTGCATACTGTAAATTCTAGCCAATGTTTCTGTTACAAAGCTTTCATCTTCTTCAATACTTTTAGATGCTTTTTCAACAGGATCATAAAAATCGGCTTTGGAACGTTGAACCGAGGGTTTGGTTTTTATGAAACGATCAATGATATCATCTGATTTTTTCCTTATTCGTTTTTCTGGAGATTTTGATCTTTGTTTGATAGCTCCCACTACATCTTTTCCTTTTTGAGAGAAGTCGGGAGTGTAAAAATAATGCATCCTCGATCTGCTTCCAGCATAAATGGCAGCTTCCCGTAAATTTTTATTGGAAAAAACACTTTCTGTCTGATTAACAGCAATAGCCAGCAGCAAATGAATGGATTGAAAATAGGGATATTTATCTTTTATCCCTTTCAATAACTCAATGTCAGGTTTAAATAAAAGGAGTGAAGGATCACTTATATAATCAATGATTTGTTCATCCTGCATATTACCAGTTATTTACAGCTCGATTAAATATATCCTGGATTAATATTTCGCTAATTCCACTGATCAGCTCATCTTCAATAGAAGATAGATCCTGGTTGCTGTCATAATCCATAAAAGCGTTAAAACTCACATCATAGCTTTGATCAGAATCAACTTTGTTTTCATACACTACATGAACACTAATGCTTAAGCGGGTTGTTGCAGCAATCTCTCCACTGCTGATGCTGGATGGTCCGGTTTTATAATTTGTGATAGTTCCTTCAAATACAATATCCCCATTGCTATTTATATGGGACAGATCCATTTCACTCCTGAATTTATCCTTCAGTTGTTCGGTTAAATCATCAGCAAGTGATGGAACCACAATACTGGCCTGGTTCGTAAAGGGTATGACTGTGAAACTTTGAATAGCCGGGTTTAAATCAGCACCACTTAAACTGTAGAATATCCCACAATTACACAACAAAAAAGGAGTTAATAAGGGAATGATAAAAAGCGATGTTAATTTAAAAAATTTCATTTTGTGAATAATCTATATAGCAATGATCGGACTCTATTTAGAGAGTGTCCTGTAATTTTGAAATAAAGCACTAATTAACAAAAAATAAATGATAAATAAACACCAAATATCAATAATCAAATATTTAAAACTACGATGAAACTACTTTAGCCATTGTATTTCAGAACATTGTTATTTAGTTGAAATTTGGCACATGTCATTTGTGATTTGATTAAAATATTAATTCATGATCATAAGAGACAAACTTAAATTACATGTCTTCCAGCGAGTATTCCTTTATTTTCCTGTATAATGTTCTTTCAGAAATACCTAGTTCTTTTGCGGCAGGTTTCCTTTTGCCTTTATGGCGGACTAACGCAACCTTGATCATTTCTTTTTCTTTTTCAGCTAATGAAAGACTTTCATGCACTTCAATCGCATCTGTACTTTCAGATATTTCCTTATGATCAAGCATATCGCTGTCCTGTACAAATTTATAGCTTGCATCAGAAAATGTATTTCCGGCTTTTAATAATCTGTCAGTAGCCGTTTCAATGGATTGCTCAAATTCATCACCCTGATTTCGAACATTCTTCAAAACGTCAAAAACAGCAGATTTAACTTCTGATACATCTTGCCTGATATCAATCAGGAATTTATAGAGCAAATCTCTTTCTTTCATGCCGTCCCCGGTCTCAAAAGAGGCTTGCTTTACCGGGACCAGTTCTTTTGTGGTGGTCTCAGGCAGGTATTCAATTAATATTTCCCTGCTGATATTTCGTTCTGATTCTAAAATGGATATTTGCTCCACGAGGTTTTTCAATTGCCTGATATTACCTGGCCAGTACTGAGAGTGCAATAATTGGACAGCATTCTCTGTAAATTCAATAATGGGTGTTTTGTATTTTTCAGCAAAATCCATGGCAAATCGTGCTGCCAGAAACAGGATGTCTTCTTTCCTGTTTCGAAGGGATGGAATATGAATCGTGACAGTTGAAAGGCGATAAAACAGATCTTCCCTGAATTTATTGTTCTTGGTTTGTTCGAGTAAATCCTTGTTGGAGGCAGCAATCAGCCTGACATCCGTTTTCATTACTTTAGAAGACCCTACTTTAATGAATTCGCCTGTTTCTAAAACTCTCAATAATCGTGATTGTGTTTCCAGAGGGAGCTCACTGATCTCATCCAGGAAGATGGTTCCCCCGTTAACTGTCTCAAAATATCCTTTGCGGGAATCATATGCATTTGTAAAAGCCCCTTTTTCATGTCCGAAAAGTTCAGAATCTATCGTCCCTCCTGGTATTGCCGCACAATTAACAGCAATAAAATGTCCGTGTTTCCTTTTGCTCGTATGATGTATAATTTTAGAAAAAGCTTCTTTTCCAACACCACTTTCGCCCGTAATAAGAACACCTATATCAGTTGGAGCAACTTTGAGTGCTTTACCAATTGCACGGTTTAAAAAAGGGTGATTGCCCACTATTTCAAAACGATTTTTTATTTCCTGAATTTTATTCTCTGTTATAAGCATAACTGATTAGGTTTAAAATCATCAATTCGAATAATGTATGCACCTTGATATTGACTGCAAATTTAGCAATTAATAAATATATAGATTATCGGTATTTGAAACGAAGATGAGTAACAATAAATTGGCCGAGGATGCACGGATTAAATTGGAGGAAGATTGCCACGGATACACAAATTAGCAGGTGAGATAAATTATGATATATGGCTTATGAGTAAGAGGCATAGTGTATAAGGTAAAACATTCTCTCTTTCACCCTCATACCATTTACCTCTAATACGTTAAGTGTAATCTTTAAATGTACAATTCAATCCAGTAATCTATTTACGTTGTAGAGGCAAACCCTAATTTTAGATAATTGGAGTTTCAAATTTAATCTATCTAAATATCAAACTCTAGATCTGTTAATAAGTGGCAAATTTTCCTATTTATCATTTGTGATTTTATTGAAAAGAATGAAAGTTCATTTACTCATACCCATCGTGGCTGAAACATTATCAAACTTCTTTTTAAATAACTCTCGATAGGTTTGATTTGGAGTTTGTATGTTTGCCTGATAATTTATTTATTGAATACCATCTAGCAAATCCACTCTAAATGGGTCATGTTTTACAGTTTATTGATAAAGTTCTGGTAGGCTATAATGACTATGTGGGTGGTTATGCTATTCTTGCACTTCTAATCCCTACCGGCATCTATTTCATTATCCGCCTCAGGTTTATCAATGTGACTAAACTATGGCATTCCATCAGGATAGTTGCCGGCAAATATGACAAATTCGGGGATAAAGGAGATGTGAATCATTTTAAAGCCTTAACTACTGCCTTATCTGCTACAGTTGGAACAGGAAACATTGTCGGTGTAGCATTAGCTATTTATTTAGGTGGGCCCGGAGCCATTTTCTGGATGTGGGTGACCGGTTTTTTAGGCATGATCATAAAATATACAGAATGTACTTTAGCTCATAAATACAGGCAGTTTAATTCGGATGGAAGTGTTTCAGGAGGTCCCATGTATTATATGGAGTTTGGTTTGAAAAATAAATTAGGGCGATTTGCAAAAGTGCTGGCTGTCATTTTTGCCATTGCTGCCATCTTGTGCTCACTTGGGACAGGAAATATGGCACAATCAAATTCCATGACCGGTGTATTCCTGTCGAGTTTTAGTGTTCCCGAGACTTTTCCTGTACTTGGAATCATCATCTCGTCTAAATATGTATTAGCATCCCTGATTACTATTTTGGTTCTTTTGGTCATTGTGGGTGGATTGAAGCGTATTGCTGAAGTCACTTCCAGGCTGGTTCCATTTATGGCCATCCTCTATTTTGTGGGGTCCATTACAGTACTGATCGTGATGATAGATAAAATTCCTGCATCATTCTTATTGATTGTAAAAAGTGCATTTACGGGGACGGCAGCAACCGGTGGCTTCATTGGTTCCACCATAATAATGACCATGGTATGGGGTGTTCGCAGGGGTTTGTTTTCCAATGAAGCGGGCCAGGGTTCTGCTCCCATTGCTCATGCCGCTGCCAAAACTGAATATCCGGCCCGGGAGGGATTGGTGGCTTCCCTTGAACCCCTTGTTGATACATTAATCATTTGTACACTTACGGCTTTGGTGATCATTGTGACCGGGGCATGGAAATCCGGTGCCGAGGAATTTGCCATGACAGTTACCGGAATGGAAACAGGCCTGGGCAATATTGGATTGGGTCCTTCCGCAAAATACATAGTTTCAATTGGTCTTTTGCTTTTTGCATTCAGCACCATCATTAGCTGGTCCTATTATGGTACTAGAGCGGTCATTTATCTGTTTGGAGAAAAATATGTGATGCTTTACCGCTATTTATATGCTCTTTTTGTATTTTTTGGATGTATTTGGGGAATTGAAATTGTATGGCATTTTGTGGATGCCGTTATCACTTTTATGACTATTCCAAACCTGATTGCTATCTTACTGCTGTCTTCAGTCGTCATTTCTGAAACGAAACGATACTTTAAGGATATGATGATGTTAAAAAAACAAAATAAGCAGATTTAAAATGATTTTTACAAACCGGAAGAAGATAATTGGATATTCAATTTTAGTCCTGGCATTGCTTGTTGCTCAGAGCAGTATCGCTCAGCAGGCAAAAGATGAATCCAAACTAAGCCATAGGATCAATGATGCTTTTGCCCCTATCGTGGAAAGAATGGGTGATGTTTTGTTTTGGGATCCCTTTTCTGCTATTGGAATTTACGATCCTGTTATGTATGATAAAAATGGAAATCCTGTTACAAATGAAAGTGGCCAGGTTGTTTCGGCTCCACTGAAGCTAATTGTTGTTTGGCTGATTTGTGGTGCATTGTTTTTCACTATTTTTATGAGATTTATCAATATTCGGGGATTCCGACATGCTATTGGATTGGTGAGAGGAAAATACTCCAACCCGGAACACAAGGGTGAAGTATCCCATTTCCAGGCTTTGGCCACGGCACTTTCAGCAACGGTAGGATTAGGAAATATTGCCAGTGTGGCAATCGCTATTTCAATTGGCGGACCGGGTGCCACATTCTGGATGATCACTGCAGGTTTACTGGGGATGTCTTCAAAATTTACAGAATGTACGTTAGGGGTAAAGTACAGACGGATCGATCAGGACGGAGTGGTTTCTGGCGGACCTATGCACTACCTGAGTAAAGGCCTGGCAAAACGAAATATGAAATGGTTTGGACAGGGACTGGCAGTCATTTTTTCAATCCTGGTTATCGGTGGCTCCATCGGAGGCGGGAATATGTTCCAGGCAAACCAGTCCCTGAGCCAGTTTACAACAGTTATTCCTTCGATTGGAGATTTTAAGGTGGCTTATGGAATTATCCTGGCCATTTTAGTGGGAGTAGTAATAGTAGGGGGCATTAAAAGTATTGCTCGCGTGACAGAAAAGATAGTTCCATTTATGGCTGTTCTTTATGTGTCGGCTGCTTTGATTATTATTATGATGAATATTGCACATGCTGGCGATGCATTCAGGCTGATATGGAATGGAGCATTCCAGGCAGATGCGATGAAAGGTGGATTAATCGGGGTGCTGATCATTGGATTTCAGCGGGCATCTTTTTCCAATGAAGCAGGAGTCGGATCTGCCGCTATTGCACACAGTGCCGTGAAAACCAATGAACCCATAACAGAAGGCCTGGTTTCTTTGTTGGAACCTTTTATCGATACAGTTATTATTTGTACCATGACTGCATTGGTCATTATATTTACCGGTTTTTATGACAATCCTGCAGGACTGGAGGGGGCCCAGCTAACCTCAGCCGCTTTCAAAAGTGTATTTCCCTGGTTCCCCTGGGTCCTGGTTATTGCTATTTTCCTGTTTGCTTTCTCAACCATGATTTCCTGGTCTTATTACGGATTAAAAGGATTTGATTTTTTGTTTGGGCGCATGTTTGAAAAAATATTCGGTCATAGAAAATACATGAAGCTGACTTATCAATTATTTTTCCTTGCTTGCATTGTGATTGGAGCTTCTTCCGAGTTAGGCGCAGTACTCGACTTTTCCGATATGATGATACTTTCCATGGCTTTTCCAAACATCATTGGTTTGTTGATCATGGCTCCCGAGGTCAAGAGGGATTTAAAGGATTATATGGTACGTGTTAAATCAGGGGTGATTAAGAAGTATAAATAAATTGTTTCTGTTAAACTTTGAATTAATATTTTCTGCTTCAATTACCCCTGCCTAAAGGGTGTTTAAGCAGAAAATGTCATAATCCCTTTAGGTTAAGGGCAAAATTATGGCATTTTCGGGCTTTTATAAAACAGACTGATCAATATAAATAAATTGTGATGTTTTTGAAATGTGGCTTGACCACCGAAACGCAGTGAAGGTGGGTTTCTCGCAAAAGCGCAAAGGGCGAAACGTTTTATAACAAATCTGAAATCTGAAATCAAAAATCACAAAATTAGAACCAGTCCAACAACCCTTCGACTCCCCGCCTGCCCGCGCAGGCG
>JADHTG010000034.1 GCA_016776505.1 Bacteroidota bacterium | reverse complement strand
AATACTAATCGCTCAATTGCCTGTCTGTCGACAGGTAGAGATACCTGCCTGCCGGCAGGCAGGGAGCGTCAGATTCTCCCATAGGGATGCCTTCGGCACCGGTTCTGAAGGTTGGGGGTTCAATTCCCTTCGAGGTCGCTTATGCATATAAAGTTTACAAATCTTATTTTTGTCCAGTAAAATCCAAATACTGATCGCTCAATTGCCTGTCTGCCGGCAGGTAGAGAGCTTCAGATTCTCCCATAGGGATGCCTTCGGCACCGGGTTCTGAAGGTTGGGGGTTCAATTCCATTCGGGGTCACCATAAACGTCTTAATTATTATAATAAGGACGTTCTTTTGTATGAAGGCACAGCCATTTAGATGATCATGATAGGTAAAAGTCTAACTCCTCTTTTTTTAGCTATTATCATATTGATTCTCTAAATTCCAAACAATTTTAATAAGTTTATTAAGCAACAATTTGATATATTGGATTTACAGCAAAATATCCCTTATTCTGTTACAAATAATTAAAAATATATCCCTTATTCTGTGCATTTATATTACTTTTATGGTTGATATTAATTTCAATTATGATAGAATAAAACGATTTCATGGATGTGTTTAGAAGAAATATAGAAAAGCAATTGCTTGAATGGAAAGCAAAATCAAATCGAAAACCATTGATAATAAGAGGAGCACGGCAAGTTGGCAAAACAACTTTAATCAAATTATTCGGTGCTGCTTTTAAGCAGTTTATCTATTTAAACCTTGAAATTCAAGATAATCGGAGGATATTTACAGAAAGCAGTGATATACACACTTTGGTTAACCTGATATTTATTAAGGAAAACAAAAATATTAATGAGAAAGACACATTGCTTTTTATTGATGAAATTCAAAATGAACCTGTAGCAGTTCAGCATTTAAGATACTTTTATGAGAAATACCCCCGGATATTTGTGATAGCTGCTGGATCAACCCTGGAAAGCCTGTTAAGTAAAAAGATCAGCTTCCCGGTTGGAAGAGTTGAATTCCTCCTGCTCCGTCCTTTTTCATTTGATGAATACCTGTTAGCCTCCAAACAAAACAATCTTCATAAACTCCTTCAGCAAATTCCTGTTCCTGATTTTACTCATCAAAAACTGGAAGAGGAGTTTAAGAAGTATTCGATAATTGGAGGAATGCCAGAAATTATAAAAGAGTATTTGGAAACAGGACAAATTGCCGGATTAAATTCCCTTTATGAAGGATTGCTTATTTCATATATGGAAGATGCCGAAAAATATGCCCGTAATGATTCGATCCAAAAAGTATTCAGGCATGTTATAAAATCTTGTTTCTCAAAATTTAATGAAAGGATCGTATTCCAAGGATTTGGCAATTCAGTGTATAAATCACGGGAAGTTTCAGAAACCTTTGATTTGCTGCAAAACGCATTCCTGTTAAACCTAATATACCCTGCAACAGACGCTAAATTACCCATCACACCCAATAAAAGGAAAAGTCCTAAATTACAGATGCTCGATACAGGATTGCTTGCCTACTTTACAGATTCACAGCGTGATTTACTGCTTACGAAAGAGATTGTAGAGGTATATAAAGGGAAAATCGCAGAACATATTGTTGGACAGGAGTTACTGGCGACAAGCTATTCTCCTTTATATCATTTGAATTTCTGGGCAAGGGATAAAAATCAGTCAGCAGCAGAAGTAGATTTTGTTATTTCAGACAGGGGCAAAATGATTCCTATAGAAGTTAAATTAGGGAAATCAGGCCGTTTGAGGTCATTGCATGCTTTTATTGACTTATGCAATCATCAAACAGCTATCAGGGTTTGTATGAATGCATTTTCAGTTGAAAAAGTTTCAACAATAAAAGGAAAGCCTTATTTCTTAATCAATCTGCCTTTCTACCTGGTTCATAAGGTTCACGATTACCTGGATTGGGTGAATGAAAAGTATCGAATAACTCGGTTGACATAATACAAAAGCAGATTAAAGAATTTCAGCTAATTATTTAATTTCCTTGATTTCAGAGCTCAATGGAAAGTCCGGTAAAACTGATCACCATTAGCCGTTTTAAATTGACCCGTTTAAATTACTCATTATGAACATCCTGGCATGGTCAAATAATTTCGGCCCTACCTGGTCAATAGTGTCGGCCTTTCCAATAAGTCTCTAATATTATATTATATTATTTCACTTTCAATGTTGTATAAACCTTCTAAAGTCTCTTCAAATAATCATCAATATTGTTCGAAGATTGTCCATTTCGCTTTGAGAAGAGCGTCTTAATTATTATAATTAGGACGTTCTTTTGAATGAGTTAGCTTTAATATCAATTTCATGTGGATACTTTAAATACTAACTTCAGGTATTTGAATATCAATAGAGAAGCAATTCATATGGTGAAGTACGGAGAAAAATTATAATTTATATCAAATCTAAATATAATTATTATAACTTTGCGGTTCTTAAATTAATTTAAAATAACACCCAAAATGAAAAAAAGAAATTTATTATTGGCTGCAATTGTAATCTCAGTTACGGGATTCTTTACAGCATGTGAAGAACCGGCAGGATTGGCACCTGTTATTGCATTTTTAAACAATGTTACAGAAACAACACTGGCTGCTGGTGTAGATAGTTTTACCGTTGCTGGTACTATCACTTCAGAGAACGGACTGGCCGAGGTAAAACTATTTAAAGTTACCGCTACAGGAGAAACACAAATCGGCAATGCGATCACTACATTTACCGACAAAACAAATTATGCTTTCCAGTTTTTCATTCAAAACATAGATGAAAACACAACTGTTAAAGTAGAAGCTACGGATGAAAGTAACCTGACTAAATCAGCAAATTTCATGATTATAGTTACAGGTGGCGCAATCGATTCATGGACTGAAACTTTAGGAGCTCAGTCAAATACAACAACAGGAAGTTCATTTGCTTCTTCCAATGGACAGGTCTATTTATGGGCTGCAGCAACCGCTAATTCCTCATTGATTGATTTCATCTATTTCTATGGTGCTACAAACCAGGCTACACTCGCTGCTCCGGATGACACAGATGTTGCTACTGTATTTCCAAGCGTAACAGGTTGGGCCACCCGCAATGATACAAGATATGCAAACACCAGTTTAAGTGCTGCTAATTTTGATGCCATTATGGGAGACAATGATATTATCACTGCTGCAACAGGAGCAAGTGATACCAAAGCGAATCATTTAGCAAACGGGGATGTGGTTGCCTTTATTACTGCTGCAGGTAAAATGGGTCTCGTTAAAATCGGAACTCTTACTGCTAGTAATACCGGAACCATGGAAATTGCTGTGAAAGTTCAGCAATAGTCAATAATTACACAAATTTTAAAACCTGTCAAACAATTGAGTTGGCAGGTTTTTTTTATGCTATCTATAAAAAAGTCAGGATTTAAATTCTGAGAATTGCAGCTCGCTTAAATTCCTGTAGATTCCACTCTCCAGTTTCAATAATTCCTCATGTGTACCTTTTTCAGCCAGCCTGCCGTGATCCATGACTATGATTTGATCAGCAGCGCGAACGGTCGACAAACGATGAGCAATGACTATGGAAGTTCGGCCTTTCATCAGCAAATCCAATGCATTTTGAACCAATCGTTCCGATTCAGAATCCAGGGAAGAGGTGGCTTCATCCAAAATTAATATTTTAGGATTTTTAAGTATGGCCCTGGCAATTGCCACTCTTTGACGCTGACCTCCGGACAGTTGTGTTCCTCTCTCCCCTACAATGGTATCCAGCTTTTTTGGGAAATTGTCTATAAACTCTATGCAGTTCGCCTGTTCTGCTGCCTGCCAGATCTCTTCAACTGTTGCATTGGGTTTTCCATACCCAATATTTTCCTTAATGCTGCCACCAAAAAGAAATATATCCTGGGGTACCAGGGCTATCTGGGCTCGTACTTGTGAAATGGGGATTTCTGAGTAATTGTGATGATCATAATACAACTTTCCACTGAGTGGTTCATACAATCTAAGTAATAGAGAAGCGATAGTTGATTTTCCAGCGCCACTTGGTCCTACTAAAGCAATTAATTGATTGGCTTCAATATCCAGGTTTAATTCTTTGATGACTAATTCAGATTCTCTGCTGGGATAGGTAAAGGATAAATCCTGGAAACTGATTTTTCCATTCAGCTCGTATTTAGGATCGATTTTAATTTCATCAGTCACTTTTTCTTTATCTGATTTCAGGATCTCAAATAAATCTTCTGTGGCCCCGACAAATCGTTGCATTCGTGTGATAACAGCTGCCATTCCTCCTATATTACCGGCTATAAAAATGGTGTAGAAAAGAAACTCGACCAGATCGCCGGCTCTTATCTCTCCTGCACTCAACATGCTGGATCCCTTCCATATCACCGCGATCATGGACCCGAATACGCCCATGACCAAAAAGGAAGAAAATGCACCTCTATATCTGCCACTGGTGATTCCGATTTTTACCACTTCCTTAATTTTATCAGCATAACGATTGATTTCGAACAATTCGTTGGTGTAAGATTTTACGCTTCTTATGCCTTGCAATGTTTCTTCCACTATGGTGTTTGATTCTGCCACACCGGCTTGAGCTTTTCTGGATAATCTGCGAATAAACCTTCCAAAGAAAAACACCAGTATCATGGTAAGAGGAATAATGGCCAGCATAAAGAGAGTCAATTTGGGTTCATCGAAAAGCAAATAAGTAATGGCTCCTAAAATGATTATCGACTGCCTGAGAAAATCTGCAAGCGTTGATGTGAGTGTTTCGTGAACCAAAGAAATGTCGGCTGAAATCCTGCTGTTTAATTCGCCTACCCTGTGCCTGTCAAAAAAACTAAGAGGTAGTTTCAATAAATGATTGTATGTGTTTTTACGCAAATCGGCAATACTTTTCTCAGTCACATTGGCAAAGAGAGTGATTCTAAAATATGAGAAAGTTGCCTGAACTACTAATATGACGATCAGAATCAGAATGACCTTATTCAGATCACTGGAAAGTCCTCCTTCGTTGCCTATGTTAACCAAATCACCTAGAAGCTTAGGAGTGGCTAAACTGGCTAATGTGGCACCCAGCAAGAAGAAAAGCCCCAAAGAATATTCAAAAGTATAGGGTTTCAAATATTTATACAGCTTAAATACATCCTGAAATCCTTGCTTGCTGAATTTTTTTTTACTTAAGTGGGAATAATCGTTAGAACTATGTTTGGCCATAAATTGTTTATCTCAGATTCGTTATACTTATCAATTAGCATGCAAATGATTATGGGATGTTATAATGGCAGAATACTGGAAGTACAATGAGCCTGCGTGCACCAGGAAAGAGATTTTCACATCTTATTTTGATTTTCATTATATTTATATGTATCTTGCTTTTATTTAAAAGTCAGACATGTTAAAACGTAAAAGCAGCTTAAATTTTGCCGATGTGGCTGTTGCCAAGCGAAAAATTAAAAATCAATTCCTGATAAAAATCGACCAATTAATTGATTGGAACTTAATAGAAGACAGGATTAATAAAAAATATAGCAGGGGAAACAGGTTTGACGGACGCCCTGCATACCCCGGCCTCATCCTCTTTAAAATGTGTTTGCTTGAGGAATGGTTTAATATATACCATAACAAAATTGACTTTTATGTTAATGATTCCATCAGTTTTACTCATTTTTTAGGACTCAGTCTTGATGATGAAGTTCCCTCCCACTCCACTGTAAGCAGATTCAGAATTGAGCTGCATAAAAAGGGCTTGTACTCCCAGCTATTAGAACAAGTCAACCAACAAATTGACTCTAAAAACCTAAGAGTCAGGTCAGGAATATTAAAACAGGCAGTAATTTTGCATAATAAATAGCAAAAAGATATATATACATTTTTATTTTATGCAATTTTGCAGTAAGAACTTTTGATTATCTGTCAATTAGATTGAACTTTTTATTAATTATTAATGTTATTGAGTAGCCGAAATATTAGCATCCTTTTTCTATTTATGGTCATCACTTTTACCGGATATGGACAAAGTGCTAAAAAATATTTCAGGGAAGGAGAAAAATATTTGGAGGAAAGAAAATACATGCTGGCTGTGACAAAATTTACCCAGGCCTTGCGTGTCGACCAGGAATATAAAGAGGCTTTTGTTTACCGCGCAAAAGCTTACCTGGAATTAAGTGAGATCGAAAAATCAGCAAATGATTATGCTTCAGCAGCAGGATTTGAAAAAAAGAATCCGAAGTATGCTTTGAATGCTGGAATGCTGTATTACGAATTGGGGAATTACCTGAAGGCTGTTGATTACCTTAATCTTTGTACAGAAATAGATAAGAAAAACCTGGATGGTTATGATTATAAGATCAGGGCATTAATGGCCCTTGAAAACTATGACGCTGCTTTATTTGAGAGCGAAAAGGCGATAAAAGTGAAGAAAACAGCCATCAACCACTTCCATTTGGGACATGCTGCTTTTCAGTTAAATGATATGGAAACGGCTTTTACCAACCTGACCAAAGCTGTTCAACTGGATAAAAAGCTGAAAGATGCCCATTTTGTATTGGCCAAATTGTATTTTAAACTCGAAAAAACAACGGAGGCACTTACTGCTATTAATACAGCTGCTGCGCTGAATCAACAAAGTTTTGAAGTATATAAGCTGAGAAGTGAAATTTACTACCACAGGAATAACTATATCAAGGCAATTAATGATCTCACTTATATTTTAATAAACATAAGTCCTGATAATGAGGACATTTACCTGTTACGAGCAGATTATTACCTTCAAATCAATAAAAACTACAATGCCATTAGTGACTATTCTCAGGTAATTACTCTATCTCCCCTGCGCACGGATGCAATCCTTAAAAGAGCAAAGGCTTATGAGAAAATCGGGAATAGCGAGAAAGCTGTAGCAGATTTTGAAGCTTTTCTGGATATTATCGACCCATCCCGGGATGCAAATAAAATTGATATCAGCTATGCAAAAACACATATTTATGAGCTGAACAGGGAAACTGATAAACCAATAATAGATGTGATCTGGCCTAAAACCAGTGAGGATTACCTTTTTGAGATCCCTTTAAATATTGAGAAAATATCACTAAAGGGCATAATTCAGGATGAAAGTCCCCTGAAATACTTCAAAATAAATAAAACTGAATACATATTTGATTCCAACAGCATGGCTTTCACCTATTCCATTCAAACATCTGATCAGCAGGAAATTGTTTTGGAAGCTGAAGATATCTATGATAATTATCAAATGGCTGTTTATAAAATAATAAGAACGGAAACTGATCCTCCCGGCATTCACCTGCTGAGTCCATACGCTTCAGATAATGGAGAAATTGTATTGCAAACAACAAATCCTGTATTATTCATTGAAGGAAAAGTCACTGATCAAAGCGTGATTAAATCCATTATGATAGATAATACCTATGCCAGTTTTATAAGCACTGAGCAAAATCCTACCTTTTCAGCCTATTTAAATATCAGTGGTAAAAATACTTTGACCATTTCTGTTGTTGATATCTATAATAATAAGACGGTCAATACCTATTATTTCAATCGCGAATTGGCAAAATCCGATGCAGAAAATCCCATGGGAAAAACCTGGGTAATATTTATTGAGAATTCTGATTACAATCAATTGCAGGATCTGACATCTCCTGCAATCGATATCAACCTGGTAAAAACTTCCCTGACAGATTATCATATTTCAAACTTCATACACAAACAAAATCTCACCAAATCTGAAATGCAGAGGTTCTTTAGCATTGAGTTAAGGGATCTGGTGATTGATAATAACGTAAATTCAATCATGGTCTGGTATGCAGGACATGGTAAATTTGCAAAAGAAACTGGTTACTGGTTACCCGTAAACGCCATTTTGGAAGATGAATTCACTTATTTCCCAATCAATAGTTTAAAAGCAGCCTTACAACCCTATTCCAAATATTTGAAACACATTTTAGTGGTGACAGATGCTTGTGAAGCGGGCCCCTCCTTTTATATGGCATTAAGAGCAACACCCCAGGAACGTGATTGCAGTGATTGGACAGATACACGTCACAAATCAGCACAGGTGCTTACTTCTGCCGGAAAAGAGGCTGCCAGGGATAATTCCCGTTTCACCCAAACATTTGCCAATTCATTGCTTTTTAACCCGGACTACTGTATTTCAATCGATGATATTGTAATCCAGGTCAACAAGGCCTATGAAAAAGCCAATGGACAAAAACCCAAATTTGGCAAAATAGCTGGTCTCGAAGATGAGAACGGAACATTCTTCTTCATCAAAAAGCAATAGTCCATTCAAGGCATGAAAATTAATTTATTTTAAAGATGCCTTTAATAATCTTAATTTTACCTAATTAGATTTTTTCAGTTAAGACTTAAAACCAACGATTTTGCCCCAACTTCTTTCTAAAATTGATTTAGAAAAAGTACTGAATGTTAAAAAAAGTGAATTTGGCTTTGTCAAACTCCTTTTCCTTCACAACTTCTTTCAAGGTATTGGATTAGCATTATTTTTTACTGCTGCAAATGCAATTTTCCTGGCACAGGCTTCTGTGAAATCACTTCCACTTGTTTACATGCTATCTGCTGTTTTGTTGCTGGTCATTGGAAGTGTCTATTCGTACATTGAACATCATTATTCTGTAAAACGGCTACTGCAGTTTTCTTTAGGGTTATTGGTGGTCAGTATACTGGGAATACGAATAGGGCTTCAATTCTCCCAAAGTCTTTGGATTGCTTTTGCTGTTATCATGTGGTACAGGGTTACCTCTTTGCTGAATTATCTTGAATTCTGGGGTCTCACAGCCATGCTCCTGGATGTCAGGCAAAGTAAACGTTTGTTTGGCATTGTCAGTTCTGGTGAAGTCACCGCCAAATTACTGGGTTACTTTTCAGTTCCCGCCTTAGTGCCTCTTATTGGAAAAAACAACCTGATTGTTATAGCTGCTATTGCATTTGCCATTTGTTTTATCTTGCTTAACCTGATCATAAGGAAGTATGGGAAACAAAAATTTGATCCTGCAAAAACGAAATTGGAACTGGAATCTACAGATAACCTCTTCAAAAAATATGTAAAAAGCGATTTCATCATCTTGCTTTCCATTTTATCATTTATTGCCATTGTAGCTTTTACCTTCATCGACTTTTCCTTTCTCACTCAGGTGCAAAACAGATACACCAGTGGAGAGGAAATAGCCATATTCTTTGGTTTGTTTTTCGGAATTAATAAAGGGGTTACCATCTTGGTAAAAATGTTTCTTACAGGAAGAATCATTGATAAACTGGGTATCAAAAACAGTTTATTACTGCTACCCATAGTTTTTATCATTATAACAGCCGGTATCATAATTTATCGCCTATTTTCTACGGAACAAATACTTCTGTTCAGTTTGTTTGCATCTCTTGCTTTTTCACTTGAATTATTCAGGTATTCAATATTTGAGCCCGTATTTTTCTCCTTATTCCAGCCTCTAAGTAAAAAATTAAGACTATTTGGACATGCTATTGTAAATGGTTTCTTAAATCCGATCGCATTGGGAGTTGCAGGAATCACGTTGTTTTTAATCATTCATTACCAGGATGAGATCAACCTGGGTTTGGTTAGTTACCTGCTCATTTTTATCCTCATCGCCTGGATGGTCATTGTGTTGATTACGAACAGGCAATATATTATAGTTTTACAAAATGCAGTTAAAAAACGTTATTTCGAAGGCTCTGAAATGCCCATTCAGGGAAAATTAATTAAGAACATTCTTTTAAAAAAATTAAACAGTCCTTATCCGGAAGAGACCATCTATTCATCTGAACTTCTTTTTAAACTGGACGAAAGAGATGATCAGGCAGTCCTCATGGAGTTGCTCAAACATGAGTCTGATGAAGTCAGTAAATATGCCTTTGGTAAAATTGAAACACTTAAAATTACAGGATTAAATGAGCTTATCTATTCTTTTATTAATTCAAAAGAAAGCAGCTCTGTCAGGGAAGCAGCACTGCGGGCTTATTGTGTTGTTGAAGAAAGTGAATTAACTCAAATCTTTCCTTTTCTTGAAGATGACGATCCGCTGATTCAGAAAGGAGCAATCACCGGACTGCTTAAAAGTGGAGATCTGGAACCTGTCGTGCTGGCCGGTCAACAACTGTTGCGATTAATTCAATCTCCAAAATCAGAAAACAATATCACAGCAGCCAACATCATCAGGGATTTGGCTATTAAGAACTTTTTTCAACCTATACTCGACTTTTTTGAAAACTCCAACCCGAATGTAGTAAAAGCGGCTATAGAAGCGAGTTCAAAATCATTAAATCCCAAATTTATTCCCTATTTAATTGATTTTCTCGATTCCCCTGTATACAGTGAACTGGCCAAACAATCTCTTTCTATGTATGGAGATGTCGCTATTGGGTATATTCTTACTTTCGTTGGAAAGATCAAAGATGATCAGTTCAGCATCCCGCAATTGGTCAGACTAGGCCATGTATTGGGTCATATCGGAAATGCAAATGCACATGAAATATTACTTCAATTCATGAATTTCAAGGCTTATAAAGTTCAAAATGAAGCAATGACCTCCTTGCGAAAGTCAAACTACAAAGCACTTGGAGACGACCAGCTGATTCGTACAAAATTCGATGAAGAATTTGACCAGGCCAGTTGGTTGTATCAATCCATTGATCTTCTTGGCAGACAGCAGAAATTGAACGATCAATTAATAAGTGCATTAGAAATTGAATTGCGAATTATCAAAGAAAACCTGTTCAATTTGCTTTCATTCCTCTACGATACCAGGACTGTTTATAAAGCAAGGGAAGGATTATTGGCTGATTACTCTGAAAGAAGGGCCAATGCGATGGAAATTATCGATAACCTCATTACTAAAAAACTGTCCATTAAACTGTCCGTTATTTTTGAAGATATGCCTTTGCAGGACAGGATTAAAAAACTCGAATCATACAAGCTGAAAATTCCTTCCGAGCTTGTGGCTATTCCTGAAACCATTTTACGCGAAAAAGACAAACGATTTAACCGTTGGACCCAGGTAACCGCTATCATTTCAATTCTTGATTTCATCAAATATGAATTAACACCTCTCATCCTTCCCTACCTGGATAACCAGACTAAACTTTTAAGCGAAACTGCACAAAACACCCTCTACAGGATAAATCAAAGCATAGATTTCGACAGAACTACTCTTAGCAATTATATTGATTCAAATAAATTTGATTCACTCATGGAAAACAGTTCTAAAGGAAGCCTGCTCGATATAGAAAAGGTGATCATATTAAAAAGTACCAGCCTGTTTACTGAAACTCCGGAAAATATCCTGGTGGATATTGCCAACATCATGCAGGAAGAACGCATTGACGAAGGACAGGATGTTTTTAACAAAGGCGATATGGGTACTTGCATGTATATCATTAATGAAGGTGAAATCAACATATACGATGGCGACCTGAGTCTGGCTTTGCTCAAAAACAGGGACTTCTTTGGTGAACTCGCTTTATTGGATCCTGAACCACGTTCTGCTTCTGCAAAAGCAACAAAGGATACCTTGCTTCTCCGCCTCGACCAGGATGCATTTTACGAACTCATGTCGGAACGAATGGAAGTGGCAAAGGGGATCTTAAAAATACTTTGTCGCAGAATCCGGAATCAAAATGAGGTCATTGCAAATATCAAAGCCTCTAAATAAGAGAAATAATTCTTAATCAGCAATAACAACTTATCCGGAATTGCCCCTGATTTTTTTCGGGATGAAATAGTCCATACCCATCATGAACTAAAGTCATGAGATGAGGTCTGCTAATTCAATAATTTTGTATATTTACATCCATATGGATGACCGAAGGCAATAATTTGTTTTCAGGCTTTTGAACCAAATAGATTAATATACTTTATGGTGAGTTCGATATAACAAATTTCGATAATTATTTGATTTTCTGCATTATAAATATTTAGTTCTTTGTGTACCTTTGTGTTTTGGTGTCCCCGCCTGCCAAAATGCTAAGGCGGGCAGTTTAGTGGCATTAATAATAATACTTTTGCCACCCACAAAATGATGCCTTTGGCAGAAGACTCTAAGCCACTAAGCCTGCTTGCCGCCTTGCTCTGCCATAGCTTCGTGAAGGCAATGCAGGCAGGATTTCACCAATAGATAGTTATATATATTTGATAATCAGTAACTAATATGTCGATCTCACGTTACTTTAAGATTTAATAATGAAGTATTTGCTATTTCTTCTGATCTTAAGTTTTGGCAATTGTTTTTCTCAGACTGATAGTGCCTTATCTGCAACTGACTTTTCATCATCCCCTCCTACTTTCTTCCCCAATACTTTATCCACTCATCCTTTTGGTATACTCATGTCCCGTATCAATCCGAATTTTCAGATGAAAGCAAGCCGGAAAATGGCGATATCCCTGAATGTATCCAATGGAAATGTATGGTTACCCACTGTGAAGGCCTATTTACCTGGCGATAAAGCAGACAAACAAAGGCTGCAAGAAATTGCCTGGCACAAACGAATATGGCATTTTGACAAAATCAATGATCCTTCAAGATCCATTGAATTGCATGCGGATGCACTGATCAGGCTTTACCAAATCAGATTGGAAATACCCATTTCCCCTGTAAAGGAATTGAAAATAAATACTCGTTTTTTCACATTGGATCCTGGGAAATTCCCTTTCTCTTGCCTGACTAATGATGAATTTATTGAATGGTTCCACACGCACATAGCCGGAGACGACGACCCTTTTGCACGGATGGCAAATGGGTGTGGAAAAACCCGCATAACCTATGTAGATCAATATGGGAAAACAATGCAAATAGGAAAAGGCTATCCTATTTTTTCAGGCATTGAATTTTCCTATAATCAGTATCCCCAAATCAGTTATCTTCAGAAACGAAATATGTATACTTGCCTGAGTTTCCAGGCAGGTATTAATGTCAGCAAATTTAATCCATCGCTTGATTTTGGATACAGCACAAGCATCAATAAACAAATTAAGCTGAAAACCAATAACATATTACTGTTGGGAGTCAGTGCGGGTGTTTTACAGCAAAAACTGCTTATGTTTGGTCCCTGTGTTGAAATCAGCAGCAGCCCTTTTATATTCAGCTCCGAATTAATCATCAATTATCAAAGAACATTAAAAAACAACAGCTTATTATCTATTGGTACAAGCTTTTACTTGCAAAGTGCTTACAACAAAAAAGAAGATTATAAGTCAATCGTACTCACAGGTGACTATGATTACAGTGCGTGGCATTATTCAATTTCACATCTGTACAGAAACTTAAACAGCAACAGCCTTTTTGTATCATTTTCAAAAGGATCTTATGCCTTGTCAGTTTATCTGCGGGAAGATTTTCTCGTCGATAATGCTCCTGACCTTCAAACCGGAATTGGATTTAAGCTGAGTTTTTGATCCAGAATTAGCTTGACTATTCGTATACTCATCCTTTAAAATGCAAAGAAATACACCTTGATACCTGATCACAAATTCTAACATTCGATTGTTTAGCCTGATTAATCAAACATCATAGGATGCAACAATGGATTTCAATTCATCTAACTTCTTTTGCTTTTTTGCTTCCCGGGTCTCCTTTGCGGTTTTTGTAAAATAATTGTGATTGCTTAAAAAACTGACCTGTATCTTGTTCCATTGTTTCTCATCCTGAACCATATTGTAAGCAATCAGTTCTTTAAATAATCCATGAGATATAGGATCGAAATCATTACGACCTAAATAATCCAGGTCTGCATCACATAATATTTTTGATAGAAATGATTTTGGACTTTGGGGGATCTGGGTGGCCCTGATCATTTCAAGAACTTTATCAATATCCTTGTTTGTATAACCATATCCCGGTAAAAGATCACGGGCAAAACGGCATGACACTTCTTCATGTCCCTTATAGGTTTCAAGGAATCCTGAATCATGAAATACAGCAGCTGTCTGCAGAAGCATCAGATCGTTATCATTAATACCTTCACTTAGTGATAATCGCTTGCAGGATGCAATCACATCAATCGAATGGTGAACACCATGGTAGTAAAGCTCTCGGTTTAATTCCTTCTCCAGCTTGTTAAGCATGTATTCTTTTACCCGGGAATATTGCATTTTTGAGGCAGCTTCTCTTTTATTTCGACAAAGTTAGTTTATTTCACTTAGTCATTAAAAAAATTTATCTACAGTAGTGGATATAAATTAAAATTTAATAATCAACAAAATACATTTGCATTGCACCTTTCCCTTTCACAGCCCTTTCTTCTCTTTTTGTGAACTTGAACTTCTCCTTAAGCAGGTCAAAAGTAACCTGTGAAACATTGATCCGCATAGGAGAACCATTACTCTCCATACGCGAAGCTGTATTGATGGTATCTCCGAAAACATCGTAAATATACTTTCTCACTCCCACTATACCTCCAACGACTCTTCCGGAATGAATGCCGATCCTTATACGCCATTTAATTTGCGAATCCATATTTCTTTTTTCAAGATAATGAACTATTTCAATCGCAGAATTAACCATATTCTGGGCATGATTATCATTTTCTTCAGGCATCCCGCAAACTGCCAAATAAGCATCTCCAATGGTTTTTAAACGTTCACATTCATTCTTTACCATGATATCATCAAAGGCTGTAAAAATATCATTTAATTCTTCTATTAATACTTTGGGTTCAAGGGTTGCTGAAACGTCTGTAAATCCAACAATATCACTAAAATAAACAGTTACGTTTTCAAAGCCTTCCGGTTCTGTGCTTCCGGTTTCCTTTAGATCATTTACCACCTTCAATGGCAAAGTATTTAAAAGTAATTCTTCGGATTTTGCTTTTTCAGCAGCAATGATTTTATTATCCCTCTTTTTACGCTGAAGATTCCGGAATACATTGATTATCATTAAAATAACAAGTAAAATTACGATTCCTCCTGATACAATAATAGCTCGCTGTCGTTTATTTTCTGCCTCCCTTTTGTCAATTTCAGTTTGCTGTATAATAATTTGAGCTTCCTTTTTTTCGGTTTCGTATTTTGTCTGGAATTCTGCAAATTGTTTGTGTTTTTCCTCGTTAAAGATAGTATCCTTTAAACTGGTATAAAAGCGGTAATAACTCAATGCTTCCTTAAAATTTCCCAGCTTATCATATAACTCTGATAAATAAAAGTAGGTATTCAATACAATGGGTTTCGCATCAATTGATTTTGCCAGTTCCAAAGCCTGATTATAATAATCCAGGCCTTTCGCATAATCGCCTACAGCCACATAAAGCAATCCAATATTATCCAGATCAATAGCTATCTGGTCCGCACGATTTAGTTTGCGATCTATTTCCAGCACCTGGTTGTAATAGTCTATGGCTTTGTCATATTGTTCCCAGGCTTTATACACAGAGGCGATATTATTGAGTAAAACAGCAACAGCCCCCTCCTGTTTCATACGTTGAAATATCTCCAGCGACTGCTCATAATATTTAACCGCTTTATCGTAGTCTTTCAATGTAAAATAGACGGAGCCTATATTATTCAAATCTCCACCGACATTCGACTGAAGGTCCAGTTTCTGATCTATTTCCAGTGCCTGCTTATAATATTCCAGTGCTTTATCATATTGTCCCCATGTATCGTATACAGAACCAATATTTGTCAGGAAATTAGAAACTTGCTTATCATCTCCTGACAGTTTAACCACCTGAAGGGCTTCCTGGTAATAATCCACTGATTTGTCGTATTGCCCCATGGAATAATAAACCATACCCAGGTTGTTCAATTCAATGGCAATATCTTCATGCTTTTCGAGTTTTTTGTCAATCTCAAGGGCTCTTTCATAGTATTTTATGGCCTCTTCATATTTACCCCAAGATTTGTAAATGGCGCCTATATTATTTAAGTCATTCGCAATATTGCCCTTGAAATCATTCTTTTCATCTATGACCAAAGCTCTCTCATAATGTTCCAAAGCTTTCTCAAATTGACCCAGTTTTTTATACGCTATTCCAATATTATTTAAGCTGCTCGATTCACTTTCATAATCGTTGCCTTTTTGATCATACTCCAGGGCTATTGAAAAGTATTTTATGGCATTGTCGTATTCACCCAGGCGATAATAAACCGAACCAATCCCATTATGGGCTTCAGAAATGCTCGCATAATCTTTGGTATTATTTCGAATATGGATGCATTTATTGTAATAGGCAAGAGCTTGTTCATGATTATTGTCCTCCAGATAGGCATCCCCTAAATTATAATAAGCTCTTGATTCCTGGACCAGATCATTATTCTTCTGTGCATAATCCAATGCCCTTTCAGCATAAGCAAAACTCAGTAGCACTGAATCGCTTAAATACAAAGCTGATAAATCATTATAAATGACAGCTTTATCACTTGATTTTGCATTCTTCAACAAGAAGAGAAGACTATCAGCTCCTTCCTGTCCGAAAAGCAGAGGGGATGCTAGTAAATTGAACAATATAATAATTGCAGCAATGATTTTATTCATCCTAAGAATCATTTCAAAGACAATTAAATGCCTGAAATCCTGACTGGCAAATTAAATTAATTAATTGAATAATACGGGCGATACGAAATTAATAAAAAATTGCCAAAGACATCCCTGTTTTTGCTCCTGACCTGAATGGGAATTAATTCAGTAACACTTTTACAATCTTCAAGGAATTTCCTCCCTGCAACTTGAGCAGGTAAATTCCTGGTGCATGTGCTGACACATCAATTTGTTCTGTTAATTCGCCTTTATGGTGAATGCTATTTTCATAAACTGACTGTCCATTGACATTGATGAGATCAATTTGAATGGATTCCCAGTCTAAATTTGAAAAATGAAGATACAGGGATCCACGAGCCGGATTCGGAAATACAATTGAATTGAAAATATATTGATCCTCATTTATAGAAGTAAAATCTCCGGCATGAATCCCCGTTGAATCCACTTCATAATCCTGATCCGTATGTAAGGTATCTGTATCCGTAATTTCTACAATCCGAATGCTATCCAATTCAAGACCAGGCATATCGACAATGATTCCATAAATGCCATTGCTTAATTTTTCAAATTCAAAAAAGCCATATTGATTGGTTTTTGCTTGTTTCACAATACCACCAGGTACTTTTTTCAACGTAACATCCACGTCTTTTATGGGTTCTGATCCTGCCCTTGTTCCATCAGCAGATTTTATATGGCCGCTGATGTATCCCTTTCCGGGAGGATCAATCAGTTTCTCAATAAGTTCAATATCCAAAGCAGAATATATGGTATCACAAAAGGCTACACGAACTTCTTCTGCTGATGACCAGAGTTCCACATCCCCAAAATAGGCCCCGGCAAAACTACCATATAAAGCAGGATCCCCTTCTGCATAAATCACATACATACCAAGCGGGACATTGGAAAAATCGTAATCTCCCAAACCAGTGATAGCAACCGAATCGTATTGTATTATTTTTTTCACGCCATTTGTTTTCTTAAATAACTTCACATATCCTGAAGAAACATAACTTACATTATCATAAATAGTCCCTTTCAATGCACTGTATTCACTCAATAATGATAATCCTGTATTTCCTGATATCCAAACCTGATCAAAACCATCAATTCCAATTTCATAGGCATAATTTTCATATAGTCCATCAGAAGTAGTATACACTTTCCATCTTTTTCCATCAAACTTCGTTAAGCCATTGAATGTTCCGCAGAGTACATTGCCACTTAAATCAGATTCAATCGTAAAAACATGGTGTTGTGTAGGATAATTAAAATTATTCCATTTTGATCCGTCATAATGCAATAAGAATGTAGATCCTACAAAAGAAAATGCAGATACCCATAGTCCGCCATTTCTGTCGACTGCAATATCAATTACTTCATCTACATTGGGCGGTGTCAAAGTCTTGAAGTTGGTCCCATCATAGATGGTAATGGAGCCATTATAGCCTGCCATATATACATTGCCTTGGTCATCAAAATCAAATCCTACAATATTATTGTCACTTAAACCGGTTAAAGTATCAAATTTTGTAAAGGAACTCCCGTCAAAGTAGGAACAACCAAAACCCCAGCTGCCAATCCATACTTTTCCATCAGGTGCCACTTTCACAACTTCGGATTCCATGGAGTGAAGTCCGTCACTGGTGTCATACTTGGTGAATGTTGTCGAATTCTCCCAAACCATAAATCCTTCATAGCTGATGGCTATATAAACCTTCCCCTCGTCATCAATATCAATTCCAGATATTTGGTGTGCATCAGGAACATTGTGTTTTGTCCAGGAAGTACCATCATAAATCGTAATTCCCATCATATGTGCTGTTACTACATGGCCATTTTCAGAAACACCCATTCCATCAATGTAATCTAATAATCCTGAATACATGGATATTGTATCTCCAACGCATTGGGCATTTAAGTTAAAATAAGAAGCTGTTAAAAAAAACGTGACAAATAAAATAGTAAATTTTCTTTTCATGATTTCGATATTGGATTTTTTAGTAAAAACATATTGTGTTGATCAAAAATAGTAAAAACATATTAATTTCTAAATATATCTCCCCATAGATAAATGTGCAAAACCTAAATTACTATCACAAATAAATTAAACCAAGAATTAGGAATCCTCATCAAATTATTATATTTGCATGGAAAGAATGTAGATAACGGGCTTTTAAGAATTCATGCACCTTGCATTTAACTTTTTAAACTTATATCAATGAAACGAGGAATTTTAATTGTCATTATTGGGATTTTCCAGCTTTTGTTAAGTGGACCGATTTACTCCCAGGTAGACCTTCTCACCGGTTTCCTCAGAGGTTCTTATTATGAAATGGGAAACGATATTAAAGCCGTATCCGGCCCTGTGATATCCTATGATACGATATTCATGACCACCTGGAATGGCGATGATTCTATATCCCTTGACAGGCAAAGCGTAAATTTAGTCAATTTATATACCTCAAAAGGGAGCCAGCATAATTTCAACAGGCTTTCAAAATCAGATCAATGCTATGTTGCTTTTATGCAATACGATGTATTAATTAATGAACAACTAAAAGATATTAGGAAGTATTCGAAAAGAACCGACAGTATCCTCGTATTATTACCCCTGGGATTAGAAGAAATCCATTGTGTTACATTAAAAGAAAATAAAATTAAAAACTTAAGCAATTTAAAAAAGAAGCGGGTTGCAATCGGTGCTGAAGGACAGGGTACACAGGTAACAACTCGTTTCATCAAGGAGAAAACAGGAATTGAATGGATCGATTTTGAACTTTCGTTTAAAGATGCTATGCCAGCCTTGCTGAATAAGAAAATTGATGCTTTCTTCTTTGTTGGTTCAGCTCCTGTAATAAGCCTGAATAGCCTGTCGCCCACCTTTGAAAAGCTGATGCTTGTACCCATTACTGATGAAAGGCTTGTAGATTATTATGTTCCAACTTCCATTCCGGCCGGTTCTTATCATTGGTTAAAACAGGATGTGGAAACTTTTGGTGTCAAGTTAATTCTGATCAGTGACGTTTCAAAAGAAAAATCAAAAGACAAGACTTCCATCAAAAGATTAATCCGTGAAATACAATCCAATATTGGCAAATTACAGGATAATGGACATCCAAACTGGAAAAAAGTAGATTTTAATTTTTCTGAAATTAAATGGGAAATTCATCCGATTTCAGAGAATATTTTTGGTCTGTAAATAAAAAATAATAAGATAAAGGGCAGACTCTGCATGAAATTCGACGGGGTTTGCCCTTTTTTAATATGAAAAGATGATGGATATAGATATTAATTCTGATTTCCTAGGAGATCATGTATCAGCAGGAGAATTGTCCAATGGAGAGCAAAAAGCAATTGAAGCATTATCTCAATTAAAACATAAAACAGGGGAAGGGAGCGAATTTACCGGTTGGATGAATCTGCCATCGAATACAAATTCCCAATTTTTAGATAGCCTGGTTGAATGTGCTGAAATGCAAAGAAGGATTTCTTCTGTATTGGTAGTCATAGGGATTGGAGGATCTTATTTAGGAGCACGAGCTGTCATTGAAGCATTGTCTGCTTCATTTACAAATTCAAAAAAACATACTGTAGTTTACGCAGGACATCACTTAAGCGAAGAGTATCACGTTGAACTAATGTCTTATCTTGACCAGCTGGACTACAGCATGGCTATAATTTCTAAATCAGGAACTACTACTGAACCAGCCATCGCTTTCAGGCTAATTAAAAAGCATATGGAAGCAAAATATGGGATCAAAGAAGCGAGGAAAAGAATCATTGCTATCACGGATAAAGAAAAAGGATCTTTAAAAGAACTATCTCTTCAGGAAGGCTATACCACTTTTAACATTGAAGAAGATATCGGAGGCCGTTATTCTGTTTTAAGTCCTGTTGGATTATTTCCAATAGCATTTGCCGGTTTTTCAATACATGATCTTATCCATGGCAGTCTAGAGGCTGAAAAATATGCGCTTGAGAACGATCAGCAGGAAACCAATCCCGCTTTAAAATATGCCCTTATCCGGAATATTTTATTTCAAAAAAACTACAGCATTGAACTGCTCAGTACATTTAATCCTCAACTTTATTATTTTACTGAATGGTGGAAACAATTATTTGGTGAAAGTGAAGGAAAAGATGGAAAAGGAATATTTCCTGCAGCATGTGTATTTTCTACAGATCTGCATTCTTTGGGTCAGTACATCCAGGATGGACAAAGAATACTGTTTGAAACAGTCATCAGTGTAGAATCAGTTCATAAAAAATTAAAAGTTCCAGGCACAAAAGATAATGTGGACGGCTTAAATTATCTTGCCGGCAGGCGCTTACACGAAATCAACCTGATAGCAGAGCAGGCAAGCATACTGGCACATTATTCAGGTAAAGTTCCTGTGATCATTATCCGTGTACCCGGGTTAAATGAAAGAATAATCGGACAATTAATATACTTTTTTGAACTGGCTTGCGGAATAAGCGGCTATATACTGGGTGTGAATCCCTTTGATCAACCAGGTGTTGAAAATTATAAAAAGAATATGTTCAGGTTATTAGGCAAGCCAGGAATCAACTAATTGCTCATTGACCCTGATATATTCAATTCGATCCATTTGATCAGCAAGAGCCAGGCAAGCTGCATAAGGATGGATAGAAAATGATTCGAGGAACATATGTTGTAAGGGAATGTCAAGCCGGACTTCATTTTTATTGACTTCATGGCAAACCTCAAATGATCTGATTTGCTCCAGTAATCCTAAACCAATAAGCTTTACAGCAGCTTCTTTCCGTGTCCAGTAGTCAAAAAACAAAGTGTAAGGATCTTTAGCCTCCCTGATGTTCTTTTGCTCCAACTGAGAAAAATAGGAAGATGCAACCCATCCTGTCTTAGCTGAAGGTCTGATATACTCTATATCTACTCCCACCAGAGTATTAAAGCTGATGCAAACAAGCACATATCCCCTGCAATGCGATAAACTAAAATGCAGTTCAGAAGCAGGATATATTAAATAGGGTTTTTCGTTTTCCTGCCGGCTCAGCACTATGTCTTTTATATTCGCATTCAGGATTTTACTGATCACCCCTTTTAGGATTATTCTTGAAAGCAGGAAATTATTCTTATCATTTAACCGGATCAGGCCGTGGTATCTGCTCAACTCGTTTTCGCTCAGGACAAATAATGATTCATTCAGCTTTTTAAAATCTTTCTGGTCTGCGAAAAAGACGAAAGCCTGGTTTTTAACAGGCGTTGATGCATTAAAAGAATCCATCCACTGAACGGTTTTGTTGCTTTTGCAATAGATATTAAGCATCTTATTCATTATCAGGCTGTTTCATTAATCTTATAGGAAGTTTTTCCTGAAATCAAATTGAACTCGAAATTATGCAATTAATCCATTTCACCACGTGGAAAAGAAGATATCATGAAATGAATTTAAAATAATGTTTTATCCACTTCTTCTGTTTATTTTTGTTCAATCCATTTATAATTTATTTAATAAATGGATTCAGATTAAAGTAAAATTCCTGTTTGATGAAAAATCATTCTTTGCTATGGATAGTTCTGTTCCTGATTGGAGCGGGCCTGAGGTTTGTTGATTTAAGGCATCCTGTTGACCGGGAATCCTGGAGAGAAGGCGATATGGCTGCCGTTGCCCGAAATTTTGATCGGGAGGGAATGAATATATTATACCCACGGATCGACTGGAGAGGTGAAGGTCCTGGATATGCAGAAATGGAATTTCCAGTGTATCCCTGGCTGATTGCCCTGAGCTATAAAATATTTGGGCAAAATGATATTGCAGGACGTTTACTATCCTATTTATTTTCATTGCTGTCAATTATCCTGTTTTTTTTAATGTCCCGGAGATGGCTCCCTCCTCCCGGATCTTACATGGCCGGATTATTCTTCGTCTTCAGTCCTTTGATCATACAGATCTCAAATGCAATTCAACCTGAACCTCTCATGCTTCTCCTGGATTTAATAGCTGTTTACGCATTTGTGCTGTGGATAGAAAAAAATCGCTGGAAATATTTTGTCATGGCAGCCATTGCCACTTCCCTGGCTTTGCTGGTAAAAATCAACAATGCCTATCTTGGATTACTCTTCCTGTTTATTTTATTTGACAGGCAAAAGATGAAAATGTTATCTGACTACAGGATTTATCTTTTCGGACTAATTGCTTTATTGCCTCCTGTCTTGTGGTATTCATTCGCTAATGATTTCTGGATCACCTATGGAAATTCTCTTGGATTATCAAATGAATATCACTGGATTGGGCTGGATTTTTTCACCAAATCCTATTTTATCAAAGGGATTGTGCTGAACGAATTGTACTTTGTTATCATGCCTTCAGCATTTTTAGTCATTCTGTATGCTTTGGTTTTCAGCAAGTGGAAGGAAAATCAAGTCTTACGATATGGGATATTTTGGTTTGGCGCAGTCTACATTTATTATATCATCACTTGTCGTACAACAGCTGATAAATGGTCAATGTACTATCATTGCATAAGCGTTCCACCTGCGGCATTACTTTTTGGTTTTGGATTAAATGTCATTCTTAAAACTGAAAAATTCAGACATATCTTTCAATTACTTTTTACTGCAATTCTGCTGAGTATTGTACTTGTTCTGGCTAATCATTTTGGTTTATTTAGTAATAGAAGTAACACCCTGGCTGAAATCCTTATTCTCTTTGGATTTGTTTCCCTCTTTTTGGTCTGTTTCATTTTATGGAAAAAAGTAAGATCAAAAGGACTGTCATTCATTACATTGGGAAAATATAATCTCCCATCCCTCATCGCCATGGTTTTTGTTATGGTGACACTTTTTTACCAGGCATTAAAGATCAGGAGTCAATTCCAGCTAAATATTCCATCAGTTTATTACAGCTGTTCAGATGATATCGCCTCCATCATTCCAAAAAAATCATTAATTATTGCATCAGGTGGCCCTCTCGAGGATTTTACAGGCTATCCAGTGGCATATAATGCTTCCTATTTTTTCTACTGGCTTGACCGCAAAGGTTTTAATATTCCTATTGAAGAGCAAAGGCTGGAGAAAATAAAGGAATTTAAGACAAAAGGTGCTGATTTTTTCGTTGCTGAAGAAAAAATAATTAAGGACGCTGGGGACTTCGAACAAGATTTAAAAAAGCAATACGAATTACTTTACTCATGCAATGGGGTGTTGGTATTTGACTTGAGGTCTGATAAGTGATTCTTTAGGATTTACTGTTCCGTTAATTTCAGAATTCAATTCAAATGAGAGTTGATTTCAAATTGAAATTAATAAAGTGACTGCA
The DNA here is from genome assembly GCA_016776505.1 of Bacteroidota bacterium. GTDB lineage: Bacteria > Bacteroidota > Bacteroidia > CAILMK01 > JAAYUY01 > JABINZ01. Next base: position 10,800 of record JADHTG010000034.1, on the reverse strand, counting down.
GTCAATATTATCAGGATATAGCTGGTTAAATCTTTCAGCAGGAAAACAATGGGATCAACTGTCATTTTTCCCCGGGTTGCTACCAGCCAGATCCGACTGATCCAAAACAACAGCAACAGGCATATAACCCATAATGCACGAGGATTTGAATAAAGGAGGGTCACTTCAGGGCTGTTTATGTACAAAGAAAAAACAATGACAGATAATAACCCGGTACCAATTCCCATGATCTGAAGCAAGGTAATATCAGCCAGGGAATAGTCTCTCCTGCTGTGTTTTTGATTTACACTCGTTAAAATGAATTCAGAATACCGCTTGATAAAGGACAGGCTTAAGAATAAAAAGATGGAGAATGCGATTAACCAGAATGAAAGAACTATATTGCCAACTGCTCCACCAGCAACAACGCGAATGGTGTAAAAAGAAGCTAAAATAAAAACATCATATAATACCAGCTTCTTTAAATAGACTGAATAGGCGATGGACAAAACAAAATACACGATTAAAATCAGGAAAAAGGACAATTTAAGATTCAATCCAATAATCAAACCTGCTGCAAAAAGCAGGATTGCACATAAAAATCCGGGTAAAATCCCAATATTACCAGATGCAAGGCCCCTGCTATGTTTGGAAGCATGAGTACGGTCTGCCTCCAGATCCATGATATCATTCACTATATAGCCGGCAGAAGCAACAAAACAAAATGCAAAAAATGCCAGAGTGACCTGGGTTAATGTATTAACAGATTGAAACGAATGAGAAGTAATTAGCGGGAGAAATATCAACAGGTTTTTTACCCATTGATAAACTCTCAGTAATTTTAAATAGGCTATGAATCTACTTGTTTTCGTCTTCCAGCTTTTTTTGAGCGTAGATACTTCACGGGTTTTCCTTTCTAAAAACCTCCCCGCATTCACTAAATAAGAAAATCTGGAGGAGGCAAAAAGGATTAAATCAGTACGCGAATTTCCAATATAATCAAATCCTCCTTTCCCATACATGTCTGCCAGCAATTCAAGCTTATTACTCCCTTTTAAATTGAGATCTTTTTCAGTTCCATATATCTCATCAAAGACGGGAAAAACTTTGCCAATTTCAGTTGCAGCAGATTTAGGTGATGCAGTGGCAAGAACAATCTTTCTTCCCTTCTGAGATTCAGAGACAAGAAAATCATTCAGTTCCTTATTGACGGGCAGATTCTTGTAATTTATCTGAACCTTTTCAAATACTTTTTGCTTCAGAAAAGCCTTCCCTTTAAAAATCCACGAGAAGCAAAGAAAAATACAGAAGAAATTTTTCTTCAGCAATAAAACAATTCCCTCTGCTAATAAATCTGTATTAATAAATGTTCCATCCAGATCAACCACCAGGGGAATATTTTTATCTTCCTGCTTTTTAAGTTCCATTACTTTCGATTTTGCATATTAAAACTCAATGAATAATTTACTAATTACTGGATATCGAATATTTTTGAACCAGGTAGCCTTCCAGCAAGGTATCAAACTCAAGGCGATAGTTGTTTTTGAGGAAAATATATAATGAGTCCACGTGATAATCAAAATTAAAGTTGAAATAATTATTCTCTTTTACAACCAGGAAACTTTCCATGCCTTGTTGTTCATAAATAGTAAATAAGGAATCCAATTGGTCGATATCCCTGATAGCCCATTGGTTTATCCTGTAGCCTTTTTCATAATCGATGTTATATGGAATTCCTATCATTTCATTTATTCCTGTATAATGAAATTGTATTAAATGTTTGTATTCAGAAGGAAAAATAAAAACAGGCTCATCCATTTTCTCATTCTCGGTTAAAAAGCTGTTAAGCTGAGTAATTGTTTTTGATTTCAATGCATAATTTACCTGGGTTGGTAAATTCACGAGGATTAATAACCCAAGTATAGCAATCTGAAATTTAAAACGGACCAGTTTTATCACAAAGTAAAGTAAGAGCAATACCGGAAAAAACAATGCCAGCGTATGATAGGATAATAAAGATATATCCCCCAATTTAAAATATATGATTGAAATGCACACAGACATGATAAGCACTATATAGAGTATGGCTTTTACATCCTTTTGAATTTTTTTATAATTTCTTAAACATATCAGCAGTATACCCAAAATGATAAAGCTGACCATGTATTTGTACCAGTTTATTTCAAAAATTTCATGGAATGAAACGATATAGGATTCGATTTTAAAAAGTATAAACTTCAGGCACATCAGAAAACCACCTCCGCTATTTAACACAGTGTAGGTATCGATTTGCTTAGTTATAATGGAATACAGAACAATTAAAACAGCCAGGGGCCATATCATATCCATGCAGTAATAAAGGAACTTCCTGAATCCATTTTGAATTAATAAAGTCAGGCCGAAGGCCAATAATAGAAATCCTGTAAAATATTGTGTTAAAATAGCTAGTGTGGCAAGAACTGAAAATAAAAGCCTGGTTTTTAACACGGGCAGTTCCTTATTCAAATAGTGATCCAGGTAAATGTGCAGGAGGATGACACTGATTAAAATCGTTAAGGCATAATAACGAATATTAAAGGCAGCATAAGTTGAATTAAAATTGATGACAAATAAAATTAAGAAGAGAGTGAGAAAAATATTTGATTTTTCATATTTCGTCAGGATACGGAAGATGACCAGCATGCTTAATATCATAAATATTAAAGACAAAATACGCGCAAAAATGTAATTCGTACTGATAAGCCTCCACAAAGCCAGGATAAAATAATACAGGGGGGCTTGTTCTTCCCATACAAACGCCCGATGTATCACTTTATCCAGTTGCAATCCGGAGGTCAGAAGACTGGAGGCCTCATCGATTAATAAATCATCCTTGATAATATGAAACAGGCTTACTATTAATAAGACAAGAACTGAAATTAATAATGGGTAGTATTCTTTTAAATACCTAAGATTACATTTTTCCATTCCCTTTTTTCTTAAATATGCTGGTGGCAATATGGAACATTTCTTCAAAATATCGCTTATTCTGTAATGCGATGAAACCAAGGCTCAGAAATTGGATGGCAATTATGAATAAAAATCCTCCAATCAAAAATGAATAAGGACGCTCTTTAAAAACAGTTGCTATTGCACAGGATAGTCTATCGTCAAAATATTCATTGGCCAGAACGATATCCGGATAAATATGCATCGTATTAATGCCTATCCAGACAATGATATAGAGTGATATCAGCATGACAAATACACCTGATGAAATAAAATAAATATGTGGCCGGAAAATAAAACCAGACATCAGGCTGGATATGACACTCCAAAACATTTTTATACTCGATTGCCGATTTTTTCCAGCTTTCTTCTGCAAGGTCCAATTCAAATGTGCAGGGATTTCCTCTATCCTGGCTCTCAGAATCATGGCTTTGTAAAGGATTTCAGGATTAATCTCATAATCCCTGGTTTTAAGATTCAGGTTTTTAATAAAAACGGACTTATATGCACGAACCATGGAAGTGTAAGTATAATATTTATCCTGGGCAGCAAACCGCAGAAATTTATTGGCCATTTTACTCATCACCGCCCGATAATAGGGCACGTTTGATACCTTCCCTCCCCTCATATAACAAGAGGCAAGCACTACATCAGCAAAGGTTTCAATTTGTTTATCCACTAATCTTTCAATATGATCCACTGAATAACTTAAATCAATGTCGAGTACTACAATGATCTCTCCTTTTGAATTTCTGAAGCCGGTTTGAATTGCATGGCCTAAATTTAAATTGAGTGGATGATGTATCACTCTTAACTGTTCATATTCCAATTCAAGCCTGTCTGCAATTTCAGCTGTACTATCTGTGCTTCCGTCATTGACCAGAACGATTTCCCATTTATATTTATCAAGGGAGATCATATAATCCACTATTATTTTAAGGTGGTCTTCCAGAATTGCCTGTTCATTGTAAGCAGGTATGACTATTGACAAAAAATGCTTGTTACTCATATTTTTTTTTATTAAAAATCATCCAAAAAAGATCTAATGGAGCGTATAAAAAAGTAAATTTCCCTAAAATACTATTTCCTAAAATATTATATAAATTTTTTAACAATCTGCTTTTAGACTTTCCTTCCAACAGAGAAGATGCATGTTTAATGGATAAATTTTTTAAAGGTCTTCCGAATTTAATTGCTTTTAATCCATGTTGTTCAAATACGCTTTGAATGCTTTTTATTGAAAACCAATGCAATACTGAAGGAGGACTGTACTCATGCCAACTTTCACCAAATAAACGGGCAACTCTACTGTCCCTATCCCAGGATTCAACCAAAATCAACCCATCATCCTTTAATAATTGATGTGATTTATTAAGTACCTTATGTAAATCATAAAAATGACCAATAACCTGAATCATAATTATTAAATCAAACTTTTCTTCAGATTCAAATTCCTCAAATGAAGTGTTGTGAATATTCAGATTTAATTCAGATCGACCATATTCAGCCATACTTTTATTAGGTTCTACGCCTACTCCATCCCAGTCCATTTCAGTAAATCCTTTCAATACGAAACCTGAAGCACTGCCAATGTCGAGCACTTTTCCTGTATTAATTAACTTATTTAAAATTTTGGAATAATATTTACCACGATTTATTAAAATCTCTTTATCTAATAGATAATCTGGATATCCATCATTACCTCCATAAAAATATAGATCATTATAGGTTTCAGAAATATGCTGATGTAAATCTTTATCAACCTTGGCAAAACGATGCTTGCATATCTGGCAATCGTATATTGAAAAACTATTTTTTGTAAATCTTTTAATCCCAGATTGGCAGTCGCATATTTTTTGGTATTCCTTTGCCTTAAGCATTTAAAACTATTTTAAATAATGAGAAGCATGTGTACTCATAAAACCTAGCTTATAGTTTTTTTTAAGCCTGGTTATCACATACTTGAATACTTCTGCCTTTTGCCCACTTGAAATATTCATTCCCGGGAAAAAAGCCAGTTGATCAATTTGGTCTCGCCCTATCACATCCAGTGGATGTATTAAAAAACTAGGTCTGGTTCTGGTGATATGACACATAAGTAGCGCGAATCCGAGGTATAATCTCATTACAAAATGAGAAAATCCACTCAGGTAAAGCAAATAACTCAGGTGAAAAGGAATTTTAAAAACAGGGATAGTAGTCACCGGAATTTCAAGTAATTGCCTGTTATTCTTTAAATGATGAAAATAGGGTTTAAGCGGACGAAATCCATCTTTAAACCGTCCATAAAGCTCACTTCTTGCCTTTTTCTCCTCTTTGCTCAGATTGGATTTCCAGAAGTAATACTTCCTGGCTATAGGCCCCATGTAAGTTGGTAATGTGGAAGCGTCATATATATAATTTCTTTCCTTCAGCACTTCTAACAATTCCAAACTCCAGCTAAATCCCGGGCCCCGAAATCCAATGGGTTTTTTGCCGGTAGCCTGTTCAATAGCTTGATGAGCATTGTCAATTTCCTTTTCCAGTTCAGTACGAGAATAGCCTTGTAACCAGGATTCATGATGATATGAATGATTTCCCACTTCATGTCCTTTCTCGGTGATCATTTTGAGAAATGGTAAATTTTTTTCTTCATCTGCATCTTTACCTACAATAAAAAAAGTGATTTTTAAGTCCAGTTCGTCCAGAATTTCTAAAATATATGGTATAAATATGTCAAAATATGAAGGATAATCCTCCCAGCCCTGATCACCATGGATCTTCATATAAGACCATTGATTATCAAGATCAAGAGAGATACTGGCTGGTTTTTTATGCTTCATTAAACAAAGCTAAATAAGAAAATAGTTAATTAAAAAGTGACTTATAAACAGTGTGTAATTAAAACCAGATTTTGATTTGCTATTAAAAAAAGCTAGCTACAGCCTCTTCAGCTAATTTAACGGTATCATTTACATTCAAAGTGCCATGGGTGATGTAGGAAGAGTTCACTATATACAAGCCATCCAAAGATGTTTTCAAAGGCGTCAGTGAGCCTGAATAACCCAATGTAGGCAAGGCAAAAACATGAGCAGCGCGGGCTGTTTTTACTGAAAGAATATCCTCTTTTTTAATTTGGGGATACATGTTCAAAAGCTTTGAGATAAAAATATGCTCGATTTCTTCATTGCTTTTTTGATAAAAAAGATCAGTCGCTTTGACATATTTGGGAAGATAAATTAAAGAATTTCCATTGAAATATTTTTTATCCACCAGTGCAGCCATTTCAATTATACCGGTAAATGGAGCATCATCGGTGATATTTGTAACATAATAGGGCGACAATTGGTTTTTAAGCAAAATGGATGTACAAACCACTCCCAGGTAGTTAAGCTTTTTTAATTTTTGAATTTCCATTTCTTCTAACCCGCAGATCATAGGTGTGGCGATTACTGAGGGTATGGTAGAAATAACTTGAGCAAACTTTTCAGTTTTCCCATTTGAAAACGATATTTCAATTCCATTTTCTTTCTTTTGAATTTTTTGAGTCGGATGGGATGTGTAAATTTTGATTCCTTTTGACAGGAGGTGCAGATGAAGTTTTTCAAGAATATGGGCATAACCACCTGAAACATATCCAAACATCTCTTTTTTAAGTCCGCTTTTCCTGGCTGCATACATGCGTTGAATAGTGGCCCAGATAAATGCTGCTGAGGTTTCTTTATAGTGTTCTCCCAGTTTTGCTTTCAGAAGAGGTAACCATATTTTTTCAAAGGTGTTCCTGCCGGACCAGTTTGTGAGCCACTTTTCTACTTTGATTTTTTCAAGTCTTTTCCAGTTTTTCATTTTTGAGGCAGCAAAAATAGTAAGTCCTAACCTGAATTTATCCAGGATATGAATGGGTGGGAATTGAAAGAACTCTATCAGGTTCGACATGGAATAAAGCTTCCCATTGGAATAAAAACCAGTTTTGGTTTCTACCCAGTTGGTCTCATTTTCCAGGCCAATTTCTTTGACCATTTTACGGGTATATAAATCCGATAACAGGATCACATGATAAAACTTATCCCAGTGGACACCATCAATCTGCCAGGCGGATGCCAGGCCACCCAGACTGTCAGCTGCTTCATATAAACTCACAGCATATCCTTTCTCAGACAATCGCAAAGCCACAGTCATCCCCATCATCCCACCACCTATTACTGCAATATTGTCTTTCATTTAGTTCTACATTAATTATGACACGAAGTTGCACAAAGAAATTATGAAGATACACGAAGAATTATCTCACATATCTTTTCAGCCCCTGCCTGAGCATTTTCACATTAAAATTTAAAAGTAATCCAATTTTTTTATCCGCAAATTTCATGTATGTTAAAATTTGTGCTTCATGCACATCATTTAAAGCTTCAACTGATTTAATCTCAATGACTAACATATCATTTACTAAAATATCTATTCTATATCCCTTGTCCAGTTTAATATCTTTATAAACTATTGGTACGGCCAACTGTCTTTTGCAATCAAAACCAGATTTTTCCAATTCATATGCCAAACATTCTTCATATGCAGATTCTAATAAACCAGGCCCTAAATGCCTATGGACTTCAATTGCTTTACCTATTACATTTTTGGAAATCCCCTCAAATTGCATTTTTTGAATTTTATACTTCGTGAATCTTCATTTACTTCGTGAATCTTCGTGTAAAAATTTAAATACCATTGAAAATCTGATTATATTCCATTAATTATTTCAACCATTTTATCTGCATTGTTGCTGCCAAAAATGTCAGTTTGTTCTTTTGTTGGGTTGAAATTCATGATCTTATCAGCATCCAGTTCACTTTCCGGCTTCATCAGTAAATTCCACCCATCTTCCACAGTTTCTATCCATTCTGTTTCTGATCGTAAAGTAATGCAGGCTTTTTTAAGAATAAAGGCTTCCTTTTGAATCCCGCCTGAATCCGTCAGTATTTTCTTTGCTTTAGACTGAAGGAAAATAAAATCCAGGTATCCCAGTGGATCAATCAATTGAATCTGATCGCCAACCAGGAGTTGGTTTTTATCCATGATTAATCGGGTCCTGGGGTGAACCGGAAATAATACTTTTGAATCCAGTAAACTCAAAGTATAAAGTATATTTCTCAAAATCTCAGGATTATCCACATTGTAGGGACGATGCAGGGTAAGCAGGTAAAATGAATTTTCCTCTAAATTCAATTCCTTTAAAATGCCAGATCTCAATTTCGCCATGTCAAGATGCCTCATCAGGGCATCCACACTGATATCTCCCACCAGGTATGATTTTTCCTTCAAACCTTCACTCTCTAAAATGTTAAAAGCATTTATAGTGGGTGCAAACAAGTAACTGGATACATGATCGGTAACTATCCGGTTGATTTCTTCAGGCATGGACCGGTTATAACTCCTCAAGCCAGCCTCCACATGCACCACCGGAATATTCATTTTTGAAGCTGCCAATGCGCCGGCAAGCGTAGAATTTGTATCGCCAAAAACTATTAATAAATCAGGATTTTCAAGCTGCAGAACTTTTTCTATTTCTCCCAGCATTTTCCCCATTTGAGCACCATGCGGACCCGATCCTATATTTAAATTATAAGTGGGTTTCTTTATTTTGAGATCTGCAAAAAAAGAATCAGACATATTGTAATCATAATGCTGACCGGTATGCAGGATGAGCTCCTCATGAACGTCACTCAGTTTTTCTGATAAGGGTGCCAGCTTAATAAATTGGGGTCTGGCCCCAACAATGGATATGATTTTTTTTCTTTTCATGAGTTGCTTCGTGATTTTTCCTCTATATTTCAAGCTTTATTGTTATTGCCGGAATTCAAAGAAGTATTTCACAAAGCTACATTGAGGATTGATAACTTTCAAAAGCATTTTTCACCAAGCTGAATACCAAACCATTATAATTGGGCATAGAATCAATTTTTCCGGTATTCGCAATTTCACAACCTGTTGAGCAACTGGCTGCCAGGCGTTGTACTTCTTTAAAATCCACCCGGTTGAATTCGGAATCTGCATAATGCATATTCAGAAAATCACAAACAGCCTGCACTTCATTTCCAACTCCTCTTTCCATTATTTTAAAAGAATCAAAAACAAAATCCACAAAATCAGATGAAGGGATTTCCCTGCCCCTGCCGATTCCTGCATAATTCACTGCTATGCCATCAAATTGTTCAGCTTTGTAAATATTGCAGCCATCCAGGATTCCCTTTAGATTTGCTGCAGCAGCGATCATTTGGTCAAATTCTTCCATGTATTTTTGGTGAGCTGTGGCCATGACGATATAATCCACTCCATCAATGGCTTGCTGTAAATTATTGGTAAAGAAAGTGTCAACTCCAAATTTTTTCAGATTTTGGTCATTCTCTTTCACATAAGGATCGTGTAAAATGACTTGGCATCCTTTTTCAACTAATTGCAAGGCCAGTTGAATGGAAGGAGAATTCCTCGTGTCTTCAGAATTAAAGCGATAAGCAGCACCCAGAACAGCTATTCTTTTTCCATCAATTTTTTCAAAATTTCTTTCAAACAGCCTGATGGTTTCAGCCGGGGATTCATCATTTATGATCCGTGAGTTCAGGATCAGGCTATTGGATGTATCAAAAGCACTTTCTATTTTCCGCCACCAAAGGAGGATACCATCTTTGGGCAAACAATGTCCCCCAACACCCAGCATAGGGATCAATATCCCTCCGCTAGGTACTGCATTGGGATTGCCTGATGCATCATCAGCCTGTGCCAGTTTGCTGTTGATTTCATCCCTCAGTTGATAAAAATCCAGGTTATTATCATCACAATAACGGACTACTTCAGACGAAAAAGCTATTCTAACGTCCCTGTAAGCGTTTTCGAGCGTTTTGACAACCTCAGCTGTCATGCTATTGGTAGCATGCAATGTTCCATTAGTAACAATATGCTCATAAATATGCTTGATCATTCTGGGCGTTTCCGGATGCAATCCAGCCACTAATTTGTCAGAGTCGGTAACTCTTTCTACCAGCCTTCCAGGCATGACACGGTTGGGACTGTTTCCCAATAAAATATCTTTCCCTTCGATCAAACCAAAACTGGCAAAATGGTCTTTTATAACGGTTGTCATGGATGATGGAGCTAAAGTAGATTCAAAAACCACTAAGGGGATTTTATCTTTTGGTTTCTTTTGGAAAGCTTCTGCTAAATTGGTCAAACCTCCGAATAAAGGTCCGTAATCAGGTCCGAATCCATCTTTATCCGTCTGTATGGAAACTAAAACAACATCAGCGTCAGAAAGTATATTAAAATCCCAACTGGCCTGTAAAAGTCCTTCCTTTACTACCTCAGCGGTAATTTTATCCAGGCCAGGCTCGATGCCTCCGATCACAGATCGTCCACTATTAATGGCTTCCACTTTCCATCCAGAGTTTTGCGAATTACGTTGAACTACGCACACCCTGGCCGCACCATCCGTTCCAATTTTTATCCTGGCATTTGCCAGTAATGTAGCCATGGGCATTCCCACGATTCCCGGGCCTATAACTCCTATTTTTTTTACTTCCCAGTTGAATGAATAGTTTTCGTTTAGCCTGATTCTCATTAATTGTTATTTTAAGCAGGATTCAAAGTGGATGTGTCTTGATTATAAGTAATTCCCAACTCTTTCATTCTAATCTGAATCCTGCCATCATTAATTTTTATCGATGAATGTATTGAACCAAAGTTCCAAACTGATCAATCCCCATAGCTGCCTGCCAAAAGGTTCTTCTGAAACTATCATTTGCTCTACCTTTTCACAGTTGAAGATATTTCTTTCCTTGCATTTTTGAGAAAGCAAAAGATCACTTA
>JADHTG010000114.1 GCA_016776505.1 Bacteroidota bacterium | reverse complement strand
CTTTGCTTTTTTCTGAGTTTTAATAATATATGCATCATAACTAAAGCCATTTGATTTTAATTGCACATTCATTCCCGGCATATTAAGTAAATATCTGACATCCGGATTTGGTTTGTTATGCTGGTCGATAATTTGACCTCTATTCTCAATAAAGCCCAGTGAAAGTGATTCATTGGGAAAATAGTTGCTTTTAATAGTTTGAGCTGTTACTGGCTCTGCAAATTGAAGGGAAAAAGTAATCATAAGAAACAGTGATTTTACTACACTTACATTATTGAATTTCAAACGATTAGTCATTTTTTGTAGTTTTAAAACCTATTATTTACCTAAATGATGTGCTAATCAAAGATAATTATTAACTCTGAAATTAGGTAATATATGAGACTGTTGGTCTATTTACTCTATTAATTTCAGGCCATATGCAAAATATTTTCTCAAACAAGTGGCCTTAGTAATAGTATTATAGAGGTTTCTATATGTCACTAAAGTCGTGACCCATAATGCATATAATTTCTTCACTATAACTGGATATCATGCAAGTTCAGAAAGTCTTATGAACCAATACAGTCCTTTTACTGGATCCCTGAAAAGGTTGAACGCTATTTAAAAATTCCTTTTAATTTCTTTTTGGCTTCTTCTTCCAGTTCTTTTTTCTTTTTTTCAGCTGCTTCTCTAGCTTTTTGCTCGACTTCCTTCCTTTTCTTTTCAGCCTCTTGTTTTAATCTATCTGCTTCTTGTTTGGCTTTTTCTTCCAGTATTTCTTTTTGCTTATCCAGCTCTTCTTGTGCCTTTTGCTCCAGTATTTCTTTTTGCTTATCAATTTCTTCTTTGGCTTTTTCCCTGACCACTTCTTTTACTGTAGATTTTGCATCCAAAGGAGTTATTTTTACTTTTGGTTTATCTATTGTTCCGGTAATATAAGCATTCATAGGGATGGTTTCACCTAATGGAAGTTTTACATTTGATAATCCCACCTGGCTTAAAACAGCTGTGGATTTTGTCTTGAACTCTTCGGCCGGAATATCTAATTTCAAAGTATATTCCATGCTCTTGTCCAGACTGTTCCATCCTCTAACATTGAATTTTGTTTTATCCACCTTAAAATCTGTAGAATCAAGAAAGAATTTGCCATTTTCAATCTTATAGGATGGTCGGATATTTTTTACTTCAAGATGCTTGTATTTGTCCATTTGCAAAGTGTTAGCCAGCATGGTTACGGGAACAAATTCCTGCAGGGCCATTTTATTAATAATCAGTTTGCCCTTGCTGAATAAACTCTCCCAATGAGGTTTCATGTTTTCATCCAATTTGGATTCGATACGTAGCTCTCCTCCTACACCACCATTTATGAATTGAGCAATCGGGGCAAATTTTTGAACTGCAAGAAAGCTGTTATGGGTCTTTTTAATATTAAGCTCTTTTATGCTTAAAATGAATTTCATTCCAGGCTCTTCAGGATTAGATGTTTCATAAAATCCATTGGCTACTATTTCACCCTCTAACATGTTCGCTCTTAAGTTTTCAATATTCAGCTTACTATCTTTTAATTTGAGTTTACAAAATACATCATCCAAGTCCATCTGATCATAGATCAACTTATTAAATTTAGCATCCATGCTGAAATCCATATTTTCAGGTAATATGTAGGCAGACAGTTCTGAACTGCTTTCAGCTGTATTGTCAGACGCGGTATTAATATTATCATTTTGCAGTAAGGTATTCAAATTCAAGTAATTTGAATTAAGATTTAGCTTTCCAACCAAAACACCTTTGTCAAAGAAATAGGGAATGAAATTAGTCAGTCTGCCTCTTGCCTGCAAGTCACTGTTGTCAACTAATAAATACATTTCTTTTAAATCAACATAGGCGGGTGAGAATTCCAGGTGTAGTTGAGGAACTTCAAGCATTTTGTTGAATTCATCACTGTAATATTTCAGAGCTGCAAAAATGATATTACCTGATGCGTAAAATTTATCATAATTCTCATTTTCAATGGATGACAGGTGACCCCTGAGTTTCAGATCTGTATTTACTATTCCCTGTAACTGCGTTTTTTCCTCCAGCTTGACTAAATCCTTGATCTGACTTAAATCTATTTTCCCATGAATGGAAGCATCCATATAAGGATCTGACTCTGGTGTCTTCAACAAGATGCTTGCATCAAATGGTTCCTTATCCATCTCAAAATGAATACTTTTCATGTTAATAACTGTGTGATCGGCAATGCCATCCGGGTTATCAATATGTAAATCGATAAACACATTGTTGACTGCTGTGGGCAAATCCGGGTATTTAAACCTCCCCTTATTCACACCCAGATTAACATCGAATGCGGGTGATGATTCAGCTCCGTAAATCCCTTTCACCTGACCATTGAAATTTACTTCACCTTCTGCTGTCAGTTTTTCAAAGTCCTTGCTATAAATAACAGGAAGCAGGGAGACCAGGTTTTTGAAATCAGTGCTTGGTGCTTCAAATGTAAAATCCATATCAATATCCGATTCAGGCATGGTGAAAAATCCATCAAACCGTAGTTCAAAATCATTTAGTTTGAGCAGGTTTTCTTTGAATGTATAGGTCCAGGTTGTAAAGTCAAGACCAAATATGGCATCCAGATCCGTATTGACTTTTGATAAATATTTTACTCCTTCAAATACAAAATCTGTTTCCCTGGCATGTACTTTTGTTGCCAGGTCAAATATTTCCTCGCTGAAGTCACCCTGACCTTCTAAACTAAGATCCTTTAAATCCAGGAATATCTCATATAACTCATCTTCATAAATAAAATAACTGTTGGATACTTTTATGTCTTTAACGGGTAAACTGACTACATCCTCTTCAGTTTGAATTTCATCTTCATCGCTTGGCTCTGATGGAAAAAGAATGTCCCAGTTGGCTGTATAATTGACCGTATCATTTAATACATGCAGGTAAATGAAGGCTTTATCCAGGTAAAAAGCCTTGACTTCCAGTTTGCCTTTCAGGACTTCCACCAGGTTAAGCTTAACAGCCAGGCTTCCGATATTAGCTAAAGTATCCCCTTCAAAAGGAGTTTTATTTGCCACGATTAATTCATCCAGCTCCAGGTAGAACTGGGGGAAACTTTTTATAAGACTCAATTTTACGTGTTCATCAAATTCCACTACTGCATTCAAATGGGCATTTGCCTGAACTTTAGCAAGTTGAATGATCTTTCCTTTAAACGCTACGGGAAGGATGATCATAGCTAAAATGATAACAATTACAATGATTCCGAATATTTTGAGATACTTTTTCATATTCTTTTTGACCTTTTTAATTTTCTGTACAGATTGCACAAACAAATCGTACTCATTTTCCAGACAATCCTTCATCCAATTTGAGTAGTCGATTTAATTTCAAAATTACAAAAATTAAGTATCCTTATTGAGAATTAAACTTTAAGCATTCGTCAATTTATTTAACTTCGCAAAAGAAAAAAGCAGTCCATGCAGAAACGGGTTGAGGAATTAACGATCATAGATAAACAAGTTATACGCAACGATTATATTTGTTGGGAAATTCAATCTGACAAAGTTTTCGACAAAATAGTGCCAGGGCAGTTTATTAATATTCATGTAAAAGACAGTCCAGGCACTTTTGCACGCAGGCCTTTCTCGATCCACACTATAGATTATCATCATAATTCCATACAATTTATGATGAAAGTGGTTGGAGACGGAACCAAAGCCCTCAGTAAACTGGAGATCGGTGATAAGATGGATGTCGTTTATCCGTTAGGAAATGGCTTTAGCATATCGGATGAAGAAGAGTCTTTACTCGTTGGCGGGGGTTATGGTGTTGCTCCCTTATATCACGTTGCACAGGAACTCATTGCCAAAGGCAAAAAACCCTGTTTCCTTTTTGGTGCACGTACTCAAAATAATTTTATACTGCTTGATAGATTTAAGAATATAGCAGAGCTATTTATAACAACAGAAGATGGAAGTGCTGGCCATAAAGGGCTGGTTACTGATCATCCCATTTGGAAAGAAAGGATCGCCAGTATCAAAAAAATATATAGCTGCGGGCCGGAATCCATGATGGAAGCCGTTGCTCATATAGCAGAAAAGAATAATATTCTATGTGAAGCCTCACTGGATCAGGTGATGTGTTGTGGAGTGGGTGTTTGCCTTAGTTGCATTAAGAATACGATCAGGGGAAACGAAGCTACTTGCTTGCACGGGCCTGTTTTTAACACAAATGATATTGTATGGTAGATTTATCAGTTGATATAGGCGGATTAATTATTAAAACCCCGGTGATGACAGCCAGTGGTACTTGCGGCTATGGAGAAGAATTAGTTGATTTTATGAATATTCCTGACCTGGGTGCTTTGGTTGTAAAAGGAACCACACTTGAGCCGAGGCAGGGTAATGATTACCCCAGGATGACAGAAACTGCCAGTGGACTGCTTAACTCCATCGGGCTGCAAAACAAGGGAGTTCACTATTTTCATGATGAACTCTATCCAAGAATTGAACATTTAAACGACCACATAATAGTCAATGTGTCCGGATCCAGGATAGAAGATTATGTAAGTGTTTGTGAAATTTTAAGTGACCTGACTAAGTGTACTGCTGTGGAAGTTAATATTTCCTGTCCCAATATTAAGGAAGGAGGAATTGCATTTGGAACCTCCTGCTCAGAAGCTGCCAAAGTAACTAAGGAAGTACGCAAAGTTTGGAAAAAACATATGATGGTAAAACTTTCTCCGAATGTAACCCACATTGCAGAAATTGCAAAGGCCGTTGAAGATGAAGGGGCTGATTCCGTATCTCTGGTAAATACTTTCCTGGCAATGGCTATCGATGCCCAATCCAGAAAGCCTATTTTATCCACCATCACAGGAGGCCTTTCAGGACCTGCTATTAAACCGATCGCTTTAAATATGGTTTGGCAGGTATATCAAGCTGTGAAAATACCAGTAATTGGCATGGGTGGTATTATGAATGCGAAGGATGCCATTGAATTTATTTTAGCTGGAGCAACCGCCATACAGGTAGGAACTGCTACTTTTATTGACCCGGCTAGCTGCATTAAAGTAATCAGGGGAATCGAGGAATATTGTAATGAACAAGGTGTGAAAAATGTGAGGGAGCTGATTGGAGGTTTGATAATCTAATTTAATTTTAAGATTTGTACGAATGCTCTTCTTAATACAGACCCTTAATCAATTCAATATAATTTGTAATTTTAATATTGAATTATTTATTGGAAAACAAAACACATAATTATGAAAAGGTTCATTTTATTAATCATTATCGGCTGTCCATATTTGCTATTTTCCCAGGATACCATTTACAAGCACAATGGGAAAGCCATAGTTTGTAAAATTAATTCTATTAAAGAAGGTAGCATTTATTATTTTAAAGTCGGAAAAGACAAAGAAAAAAAGATTCCTGAAGAAAAAGTAATACGTCACACCTATTCAAGCCAGGAATATGCGGTAGCCGATAAACACGAACTGGTGTACAGGAATGAAAAAATTGTTTTCACTCATAATTTTAAAATCAGTGGAATCCATAAAGATGAATTATATGCCCGGTTCAAGAAATACATGACCGATCCTCATGGTGAATTGAAAAAATCCTACAAAAGTCAAAAACCTGAAGATTGTATGCTGATAGCTAAAGTCGTCATGCCATCGCATTATGAAACCTTTTTTGGTGTGGAAAAAAGCACGGTGCAGTATTCCCTGATCTTCATGGGTGATGGAAGCAATGTAACGCTTGAAATAACGGATGTGTATATCTCCTCAACTGATGCTAGCAATTCACTTGAAACCTGGCATGCCCATCCGGGACATTTTTTCAAAAGCCAGATCGATGTGCTGATTGTGGATTTTGATGAGCTATTGAAAGAAATAGAAAAGAGAATCAAAAGCTATTAGTCCTTTGATTTTCCGTCCGACTTATGTCTCAGCAGTGTCTATTGAAGAGGACAAGCTGCAAAAACCCTAATACTCAGTGTCACACAGCTTTTTGCTGCACGGTCAATAAAATTGTTGAAGTGGAGACACTGAGTGGACTGCAAAAACCTCACAACTCAGTGTCCCACAGCTTTATGATGCTTTCTCAATAGGATTCTTTAAGTGGAGACACTGAGGGGACTGAAGTTGTGAACGGGCAAGTTTTCCCAGACTTGTCTCAGCAGTGTCTCTCGAAGAGGACATCGTCTCAGCAGTGTCTCTCGAAAAGGACACTGATGCAAAAATCCCACAACTCAGAGTCCTACAGCTTTGTAGTGCTCTGTCAATAGGATTCTTAAAGTGGAAACACTGAGGGGACTGAAGTTATGAACGGGCAAGTTTTCCCAGACTTGTCTCAGCAGTGTCTCTTGAAGAGGACACTGATGCAAAAACCCCACAACTCAGTGTCCCAAAGTTTTATGATGCTCTGTCAATAGGATTCTTTAAGTGGAGACACTGAGTGGACGGTAAGTGGAGACACTGAGTGGACGGGTAAGTGGAGACATTGAGTGGATTGGAAATGGAGACATTGTGTGGACAAAAGTTATTTACTGGCAAGTTTCTCCAAACTGGTTTTAATCTTCCCAAGCTTCTGATGTCGTTCAAAAGAATAGATAGGATCCTTATCCAATAAGTAGTTGTAAAATGATGCGGATTGTTTCATCAATTTAATTTTTTGTTCCCTTTCATTTTCCATATCTGCCAGATGAAATAATACTTTTGCCAAATGATCCAGGTGAATAAAACTTGCTGGTGCTTCTGACTTTAATAATATGACTGTTTCTTCTGGAGTAATTTGAATCAAATGATCCAGACTTAGATTAAGGTGCTCTTTCAACGAATTTTGGACCAGTGAAACCGCTTCCTTCGGCTCCCCGCCCTTTTTCATCCTCAAAAAATCGGAAACCAATTGTGCCAGAAAACGGCCTATTTCATCAATTTGATTTTTTATATAATCGTATTGGGGCATCTCTGTTTTACTTTATTGGAATCTAAATTTATGAATTCTGGCCTGACAATTCACACATAAATTTACTTCAACAAAATCGATGGTTTTAATAGTTTCATTTGCATCACGCATAAAACAATCTGCATCAGGACAATGTGGAATGCCCAAATTATGACCCAATTCGTGCAAACAAACTTTTTGTAAACGTTTAATATTTTTTGCTTTTCCGGCAGAAAATATCCTG